>JAEEIH010000209.1 GCA_016281275.1 Lachnospiraceae bacterium
GTTTATGACTTCAAGCGTTTCAATGCGCTTGACATCCTTCAGATGTTCAAGAAATACGGAATCACAACATTCTGTGCACCGCCCACAATGTACAGATTCCTTATCAAAGAGGATCTTTCGAAGTTCGACCTTTCGACTATCGAATATGCTACCGTTGCAGGCGAGGCACTTAACAGCGAAGTATACGATCAGTTCCTTAAAGCTACCGGTATAAGCCTTAAAGAAGGTTTTGGCCAGACAGAGACGACGTTAACGATCGCCAATCTTGTGGGAGCAAAGGTTAAGCCCGGTTCTATGGGACGTCCTTCGCCTATGTACGACGTTGACATCATCCATCCCGACGGAACAAGCACTCAGGTCGGTGAAGTCGGTGAGATCGTTGTTCGTACAGACAAGCATGTTCCCTGCGGTCTCTTCAGAGGTTACTATCGTGACGATGAGAAGACTAAAGAGGCTTGGTACGACGGAGCTTATCATACAGGCGATACCGCTTACCGCGATGAGGACGGATATTTCTGGTATGTCGGCAGAACCGACGACCTTATCAAGTCATCGGGTTATCGTATCGGACCGTTCGAGATCGAGAGCGTCATCATGGAGCTCCCTTATGTTCTTGAATGTGCTGTTACTGCAGCTCCGGATCCTGTCAGAGGCCAGGTAGTAAAGGCTACGATCGTTCTTGTCAAGGGCAAGGAAGGCAGTGACGAGCTTAAGAAGGAGATCCAGAACTATGTAAAGACCAACACGGCTCCTTACAAGTACCCCAGAATCGTTGAATTCGTTGATGATCTTCCTAAGACTATAAGCGGTAAGATCAGAAGAGTAGCTCTCAGAAACGAAGATAATAAATGATATCAAAATAACGAGATTACAGTTAACAGAGAATATATCCGCATACCCTCTTTACCGGACAAAACGGTAAGGAGGGTATTTTTTATCATTTTTTTCGAGATCATTGATTTTTTATTACATTTTGCTCAAAAAATCATTGTGTAATTAACGATTTTTTAGTAATATTGTTATTGGCAGTTTTCAAAGAGAAATTTTCTCAATTGTTTGAAAATTGCATACAATTTGTATTGGAGGAACACTTATGAACACTTACAAGAGCGAAGATATCCGTAACGTTGCTGTGTTGGGGCACGGTAGCTGTGGCAAGACAACCCTGGTCGAAGCCATGGCTTATTACAAAGGTATCGTAAACAGACAGGGCAGGGTTGAAGACGGAACAACTATCAGTGACTATGACAAGGAAGAGCAGAAGAGACAGTTCTCCATCAGCATGAGTCTTGTACCCATCGAGCACGACGGTGTTAAGATCAACTTCCTTGACACACCCGGATATTTTGATTTTGTGGGTGAAGTAGAAGAAGCGCTAGATGCGGCAGGTGCAGCGGTAATCGTAGTAAATGCCAAGTCGGGTGTTGAAGTGGGTACCATTAAAGCCTGGGAAATGTGTGAAAAGAAAAAGCTTCCCAGAATGTTCTTTGTTACGGCGATGGACGATCCCAATGCGAATTTCGCAAATGTAGTGGATCAGCTTGTTGAAACATTCGGAAAGAAGATAGCTCCTTTCCATACACCTATCATTGAAAACGAAAAATATATCGGATTTGTCAATGTCGTAAAGATGGGCGGACGTAAGTTCACCAAGGGTAGTGAATATACAGAGTGCGATATCCCGGATTCAGTAAGAGAGACGGTTGACAAGTGCAGATTGGATCTTATAGAGGCAGTCGCCGAAACAGACGATGATCTCATGATGAAGTACTTCGACGGCGAAGAGTTCACACTTGACGAGATCAACAAGGCGCTTCACGGTGCAGTGTTCTGTGGTGATGTGGTTCCCGTTCTTGCAGGAGCTCCCATCAATCAGCAGGGTACTCTTATGCTACTCAATGACATCAAGAGTTACTTCCCTTCACCTCTCAATCATAAGGTTGTCGGAAAGAACGCGAAGGATGACAGCGAGTTTGAAGCCAATTACGATATAAATAAGCCCATGACGGCCAAAGTATTCAAGACCATCATCGATCCTTTCATCGGTAAGTACTCATTCATCAAGGTTTGCTCGGGTAAGCTCACAAGCGATACGGTAGTTTACAACGCAGAAAAGGACACGGAAGAAAAGCTTTCAAGACTTTACATCCTTCGCGGAAAGGAAGCTATCGAGGTTAAGGAGCTTTATCCCGGTGATATCGGAGCGATCGGAAAGCTTTCCAACACTGTTACGGGCGAGACACTTTCGACAAAGGCATGTCCCGTTGTATTCGAGAAGGCTCAGTACTCGATCCCTTATGCATACCAGCGTATCGAGGCAAAGAACAAAGGCGATGAAGACAAGTTTGCTCAGGCTATGGCTAAGCTTCTTGAAGAAGACAAGACCATGAGACTTGTTCTTGACAAAGAGAATCACCAGACACTTATCTACGGTATCGGCGATCAGCAGATCGATGTTGCAGTCAGCAAGCTTGCAGGACGTTATAAGGTTGAGGTTGAGACCTCGAAGCCGCGCGTTCCTTACCGTGAGACCATACGTAAGATGGTTGAGAAACAGGGTAAGCATAAGAAGCAGTCCGGCGGACACGGTCAGTACGGCGATGTTCATATCCGTTTCCAGCCTTCGGGTGATATGGAAAAGGCTTACACCTTCGACGAGGAAGTTGTCGGCGGCGTGGTTCCGAAGAACTTCTTCCCCGCAGTTGAGAAGGGTATTGCTGAGTCGGTGCTTCGCGGACCTCTTGCCGGCTATCCCGTTGTCGGCGTTCGTACGACTCTTTTCTACGGATCTTATCACCCCGTTGATTCGTCCGAGCAAGCATTCAAGATGGCAGCCAAGCTTGCTTTCAAGGCAGCTTTCACTGACCCCAAAGAGAATTGCAATCCTTGCCTTCTTGAGCCCATCACCTCTATGAAGGTTACCGTTCCGGACAAGTTCACCGGTGATATCATGGGTGACCTTAACAAGCGTCGCGGCAGAGTTCTCGGAATGAACCCCATTTCGGGCGGTAAGCAGGAGATTGTTGCTGATGTTCCGCTTTCGGAGCTTTACGGGTACTCTACAGACCTTCGTTCCATGACCGGCGGTATCGGTGAGTATGAATATAAGATCGATCGTTATGAGCAGGCTCCTTCGGATGTTCAGGCCAAGGTTATTGAGGAAGCTAAGAAGACGATGACAGAGGATGAGGAAGAATGATCGTCTGAATGAATAATAATCAGTTTTTCCTTGCGAAGAGCAGTAACTGAGATTGATCATACAAAATATCAATAAAACGAATGAAACAGGAGTACAGAGAGTTGTGCTCCTGTTTCGATTTTATAGATTTTTTATTTGATTTATTCACGATTCGGTAATATCATAATAAGTATGATAAAGGGAACGTCGGGAACGTTTTTTAGTATTACGGTATATTATTTATGAACCGTTGTACATGATGAGATTGACAGTTGGTATCAGACTTACTCTTGAAGGGAAACATGGCATGTTTGACAGATTTTTTCCGGATGAATGGGTTGAAAGCGCCTACAGCATTGACTACGAAGCTTATTTCGAAGCCGGCTACAGAGGGCTTATTTTTGATATCGACAATACGCTTGTTCCTCACGGAGCAGATGCGGACGAAAGAGCGATAGA
>JAEEIH010000210.1:0-2500 GCA_016281275.1 Lachnospiraceae bacterium
AACGATGGCTGCACCGGTCTTCTCATCGCCGTCGAGCTTAGCGACCTTCTTTGCTGCTTCCTTAGCTGCCTGGCTGTATGTGCATCCGCCGCCTGCGATGATACCTTCCTCAACTGCTGCGCGTGTAGCGTTGAGAGCATCCTCCATACGGAGCTTCTTTTCTTTCATCTCTGCCTCTGTAGCAGCGCCGACTCTGATGACAGCTACGCCGCCGGCAAGCTTTGCAAGACGCTCCTGAAGCTTCTCACGGTCGAAGTCTGAGGTTGTCTCCTCGATCTGAGTGCGAATCTGGTTGATACGTGCCTCGATCTCCTGCTTGTTGCCTGCACCGTCCACGATGACTGTGTTCTCTTTCTGAACCTTAACCGACTTAGCGCGGCCGAGCTGATCAAGGGTTGTATCCTTAAGCTCAAGTCCGAGCTCATCAGAGATAACGGTACCGCCTGTAAGGATCGCGATATCCTGAAGCATTGCCTTACGTCTGTCGCCGTAGCCGGGAGCCTTAACAGCAACAACTGTGAAGACGCCGCGAAGCTTGTTGAGAACGAGAGTTGAAAGAGCCTCACCTTCGACATCCTCGGCGATGATAAGAAGCTTTCTGCCGCCCTTCATGATCTCTTCAAGGATAGGAAGAATGTCCTGGATGTTACTGATCTTCTTGTCTGTGATGAGGATCATGGGATCGTCGAGAACTGCTTCCATCTTGTCCATATCCGTTGCCATATATGCGGAAACATAGCCCTTATCGAACTGCATGCCTTCGACAAGGTCAAGCTCTGTCTGCATGGTCTTTGACTCTTCGATCGTGATAACGCCGTCCTTCGAAACCTTGTCCATAGCGTCTGCGATCATCTGTCCAACCTGATCGTCACTTGCAGAGATAGCCGCAACCTTGGCGATCTGATCCTTGCCGTTAACCTTTGCGCTCATCTTGAGGATGGCTGCAACGGCCGCATCGGTGGCCTTCTGCATACCCTTACGAAGATCCATGGGGTTAGCGCCTGCTGCGAGGTTCTTGGCCCCCTCATTGATCATTGCCTGAGCAAGTACTGTAGCGGTTGTTGTTCCGTCACCGGCAACATCGTTTGTTTTGGTAGCAACTTCCTTAACGATCTGAGCGCCCATGTTCTCGAAGGAATCCTCGAGCTCGATCTCCTTTGCGATCGTAACACCGTCGTTGGTGATGAGGGGTGCGCCGTAGGACTTGTCAAGAACAACGTTCCTGCCTTTAGGTCCGAGTGTAACCTTAACTGTATCTGCGAGCTTATTAACGCCTGCGCAAAGAGCTGTTCTTGCGTCAGCGCTGTATTTGATCTCTTTTGCCATAATGATTCTCCTTTTTCGATTCTTAAATTTTGATAAACCTTTTGATTTCTTTAATGTATATGCTTTAGTGTGCATTAAAGCATATGCGTCTTTATGTATATGCGCCAATGTATGTGGTTTGATATATGCGCTTTAATGTTTATGCATGATCGTTTCTGCCGTCATTTTATAAGTAATTTACCAAACAGATCACTTCTCGACAACAGCTACGATATCCGACTGTTTTACGATGATGTACTCTTCGCCGTCGATCTTGACTTCTGTTCCGGCGTACTTCTGGTAAATAACCTTCTCGCCCTTCTTAACCTGCATGGTGACTTCCTTGCCGTCAATCACTCCGCCGGGGCCTACTGCGATAACTTCTGCCTGTTGAGGCTTCTCCTGTGCTTTAGCTGCAAGAATGATACCGGACTTAGTGGTTTCATCTGCTTCAAGCTGCTTTAATACAACCTTGTCTCCAAGTGGTCTGAGTTTCATGATGTATCCTCCTGTTTCTTCTCATTTAACATTGATCTTTTTTGATTTGTTAGCACTCTTTCTTTTTGAGTGCTAATCGACAACTCATATCTTATTCACTTCACGCTTTTTATGCAACACATGTAGGCATGTCTAACCACATGATTTCTCATGTATGCTCTCATTTTCTTTCTATTCCTTGCAAATGCTCATTTATTTGTGTTTTTTGATGTCATGACCCCTTGGGGACGGGGGTTGTGGGTCACATAAGTCTCCGCGCCCGAAATGTTCTCCGAAAGGCAGGAGACGTCTAATGTGACCCACAACCCCCGTCCCTCAGGTTCATCAATTTATTCGAAGTTTGCGAGGTAAGCTGCGCCTTCGATCTCGTCGGTTCTCAAGTAAACCTGGCGTTCCGAATCTAACTTTGCCCAGCCCTCGGGTAGGGTCGTTTGCGAACCGGGCAAAACAAGATCGATGGTAAATTCTGTACTATCATTGTAGTCTAAGTTGTGATTATCACAATAAGTCTGCAGATATTCCTCCAGAGCTGTCGGATTTGTTCCCGATTCAGTACCTTCGAGGACGATATTTCCGTTCGTAAACGAGTGCGAATCAGCGTCGTAAACCTGCTTCTGCGCCACACCTGCCTTCGGAATTCTTATCTTGATATTCGGATAGAATTCAAGCAGACCCGAGCCTGTTTCTCCCTGCCCGT
>JAEEIH010000210.1:7500-8793 GCA_016281275.1 Lachnospiraceae bacterium
GCTCTGACCTTAACTGCCTTCACCTTCACCAGTCCTTCGAGGACCGCATTGCTTGTCTTAACGGCTCCCGAAACAGCGTCCTCAAGGACTGTGGTAAGTGTCTTTGTTCCTCTGATCGCCATGGACATGTTCGGTGTAACGATGTCATAGGAAGATTTGGCTGAAAGCTTACGTTTAACCTCCGTCAGCATTGATCCGCGTTCGATAAACACGCGAGTCTTACTGTCGTTCTCATTTCCGGTCGCGAAAAGTTCTATCCTCGTGCCGGCTTCAAGGTACACAAACTTATCATTGTCAAGCATAAGACGCGCGAACCCTTCTCCGGGAACCTCAAAAGTATCTCCCGAAGAAAGATTCATGTTCTTAAAAGCTTCTATTGTTTCGTTGTCACGAAAAACGTTACATTTACCGCCCAACTCAAAGACCTTGATTGAGCGATACTCATTTGTTCCTCCCGTTAATATAAAAATGAGTGCTAAAGCGATCGCAACGACCGCTAAGGCACCTCCGACAATCAATAACGCTTTTTTCTTCATACCTTTTCCCCTCTTATACGCACTTTCTTCTTCAGTCCTGCTTTTCACCCAAACAGCAGGTTCCCTATAACACTTTTTAATCCTTAGTCTGAATTTCCGAACTACATTCAAATAGCAAAAAACAACAAACCACCTTCACTTATATAGAGTACTCTTTATCACAAAATTCCTCAAAAAAAAAACGAGGGGACGTGGGTGTGGTCCACATTATGCGTCTCCTGCCACGAAGTGTTTTCTGAGAGTCGTTTTCACTCTCAGAAAACACTTCGGGCACGGAGACTAATGTGAGCCACAACCCCCGTCCCCGGGGTCCATCTTTAATAAGTAGAGGACACTTCGTAAGGTACCAAACCGGCAACTGCCTTTCCTTCAATATTGTCACTTCCGAAATAGATGTATCCGCTTTTTCCGCTCTTTTCTACCTTTGCCCATCCGTCCGGACAATATGACGGAACATCATGTTTCAGCTTTAAGAACACAGTATTAGTATTCGACAAGGTAGCTCCATAAAACTCCTGCAAGTCCTTATATGTTTCTACGGGTGTTACTTTACCCGTTTCACTGTCATAAGACAAAGAATCGTACACCCATATTTTATCCGGGCTGTTTCCGTTACTGTTTGGTTCTATATACAGATTCTTAAATGTATCAAACCAAAGCACACCGCTTCCGTAGAAGCCGGTAATAATATCAGGATCACCACCCTTAATCACCACCTCGGGTCTTCCTTCGGCAGATACATCTCTTGTCACAACCC
>JAEEIH010000211.1 GCA_016281275.1 Lachnospiraceae bacterium
TAAATGTGCTTCGAAACAGCTTTTTTAACATCACGACCTACGGTGTCAGACTTATGAACTGGAAGAATTGTGTTGTTATGGACAACAGTTTTGAAGAAACAGCCAAATTTCTGGAGGAAGCGGTTGTTATCTCCGAAGACGGAAAGGTCACGATGCCGAAGAGTATCGGCATTTATGTGAACGGTGCTGTAAAACCGATAATAACAGGCAATTATTTTTCGGGCTTTGACACGGTGATCAGCGCTTGCCCGTGGAAGAACAGCCTGATCAAATCCCGTCCGAATATCACCGGCGGAAGTAACTACGATGTCACATATAACGAATTCACTGACGATACAATGGATTATTTCCGAAACAATAAGGTGAATGAGTGCAATAATGAGATACTCGTGTACGAGAAATACGGAAAAGCAGGGACGGTGGTACCGGTCGTGTATGAAATGAAATAAAGTGGACCATGGGGACGGGGGTTGGTGGACCACAGTTTACGTCTCCTGCCACGAACCATTTTCTGAGAGTCGTTTCCACTCTCGGTCTCACGTAGCGGTACGTAAATGCCCTTAGATACGGGCATTAAGTACCGACGTTCGACAGAGCTCTCAGAAAACGCTTCGGGCACGGAGACTCATGTGACCCACAACCCCCGTCCCCCAGGGACCACCCACATGGTTTCACAGCGCACGCAGCCATCCCTTCTCGACAGCATTATCGAGGTTCTTGTTAATCCACGAGTACACCTCGGGCATGAATTCTTTGATTATGTGCATGCGCTTCTCGACCTTGGCACGGTTGGTGCCGCTTTCGACCCAGGTGAAGCCTTCCGTCAGAGTGTTGTGAAGGAAAGGTTGCAGGCGGTCGAGGCATGCGGCGTACTTTGAATCTGTTGTTTCCATGGCGTCAAATTCTTCCCAAAGAGCACGGATTTCCTGCCCTTGTTCGGGAGGAATCTGCGAAAACAGTTTGTCTGCGGCGGCAGCCTCACGCGCTTCCTTATCTTCGTTGCCTTTATCGTCATAAGCGAAAGTGTCACCTGCATAGATCTCGACGAGATCGTGAACCACGAGCATTTTTATGGCGCGCTCAACGCTCGGTTCCTCCACGCAGTACTCCTTAAAAAGAAGAGCCATGACGGCTATGTGCCATGAGTGCTCTGCATCGTTTTCGCGTCTTTCTTTGGAAAGAAGCATCGTGCGGCGGTATACGCCGGTCATCTTGTCTATTTCTGCCGTGAATCTAAGTTGCTGATTGAGGCGGATGTTTCCCGAATTCAAAAAGTCGCTCTGAGCCATAATGAAATCTCCTCGGATGTGATGTATATATAATAACTCAATATCGTGGTTTGTCTATTTTTTTATGGATCGGTTGAAAATTATTGATGATTAAAAAATTGATTGATATCATAATGACTATAGTGTTGAGAGATATGAAAAGCATCAGAATTCGGCGGAGCATAAACCCTTGTCGAGTGAAGATGCGATTGAAATCAAAGGAGGACATAGAGAATGAGTAAAATTCAGGCACCGTACAGGTACGATTTCGTGGGGAGTTTTTTGAGACCGCAGTCGGTAAAAGATGCAAAAGCGTCCTTTCAGGAAGGAAAGATCGGAAGGGAAGAACTCGACAGAGTCCTCGATGAGGAGATAACGAAAGTGGTCAACAAGCAGAAGGAGCTCGGCTTTCATGTGATCACCGACGGTGAATTCAGAAGGACTTTCTGGCATCTTGATTTCATGTGGGGATTCGACGGCATCGGACACAAAGCAGCGGAAAAAGGGTTTACGATCCACGATGAGCTTGTTCTTCTTGATGACACGTATCTTGTCGGGGAAATAAAGGCGAAGAAACATCCTTTTATCGAGCATTTCAAGTTCCTGAAACGTTTTGAGGATGAGAATACAGTCGCAAAGTACACGATTCCGGCACCTGCCCAGACATTCCAGCAGATGATGGTGACTCCGAACTATGAGACAACAAAGAAGTTTTATCCGACAGCCGAAGAACTGATCGCTGATATAGCCGATGCGTATATTGACGTTGTTAAACAGTTCTACGAGGCGGGATGCAGGAATCTTCAGTTCGATGACTGTACATGGGGATCGATGGTCGGCGATTCGGCGAAGCGCAGATATGCGGCTCTCGGAGTCGAATTGGACCGGATAAAGGAATGGCTCCTTGAGGTTAATAATCGTGTTTTGGAAAAAAAGCCCGCGGACATGGTGATCAATTCGCACATCTGCCGCGGAAACTATCACTCGACCTTCTTCTCGAGCGGACCCTACGACGGCGTTGCCGACTATGTTTTCGCGAAAGAAAAAGTGAATGCGCTTTTCCTTGAATATGATGATGAACGTTCCGGAGGCTTCGCACCCCTTTCAAAGATTTCGGAAGATAAGAAGGTTGTTCTCGGCCTCATCACTACAAAGTCACCTGTTTTGGAAGACAAGAACAAAGTGATAGCGCGCATCCGTGAAGCAGCAAATTTCATTCCCTTGGAGCGCCTCTGCCTGAGTCCGCAGTGCGGATTTGCTTCCTGCGAGATAGGAAACAAGCTGACAGAAGAAGAGCAGTGGAACAAGCTCAGACTTGTGAAAGAAATCGCAGATGAAGTCTGGGGATAAAACGTAAATTGGTGTGGGTCACCCACCCCCCGTCCCCAAGGGACCACATTTTACTGTAAACTCATCAGCGGGTTCAAATATTTCTCCTCATACTGTGCATACAGTCTTGCGTAATCAAGCGATTCGTTGTGAAGGAAGCTTGCGTAGCTGTGCATATCGAAACCGTCGCCAGCGGTATGCTTCTCGATTACGTGGAGAGCGATGTTGGAGCAGTAAGCTGCGATACGCTCGAGACTCGTTAAGCACTCAGTGAGGGAGATACCGCTCTGTACGGTACAGTTGCCGGACTGAAGACGCTTGATGCGACGCTGCTTGATGATCTCGGCGAGAGACTTTGTGAGCTCCTCGAGAGGCTCCACGTTGTGCGCAAGTTCCTTATCGTCGAGAGTAAAGGCATCAA
>JAEEIH010000212.1 GCA_016281275.1 Lachnospiraceae bacterium
CTGCTGTAATACCTACGCAACGATAAGATTTAAAAGCACTTAAATCAAGGTCAACATGTGTCTGTATGTAGTAAGTATTTTCACACTGTTCCCTGGAGATATCGAAAAGCTTTCTCGTGTTAGAGCTGTGCTTTCCTCCGATAACGATCATGGCATCTGAATTCTTGGCGATTTCATACGTTTCCCGTTGTCGTATCTCTGTGGCATTGCAAATCGTATTCACAACATTGACATTATACCTCATGTTCGACAAGATTTCAACTAATACTTCAAATTTATGCGTATCATATGTTGTTTGTGAAACAACGAAAAAGTCTCTGTTGTTTTTCCTGACAAATGCTTCTGCTTCCTGCGGACTGTTTATAACGCAAAAAGGACCGTTACATCTGCTGCAAATGCCCTTTACTTCAGGGTGTTCGGGGTCACCGACAATCACGGCAAAAAGTCCCCGGCGTGTTTTTTCGTCAACGATATCATGGATTTTTTTAACGAAACGACAGGTGGCATCAACCACCTCATTACCGCTTTTTTCCAATGCTTCATAAATGTCACGTCCTACGCCGTGGGATCGTATCACAATCGTAGCTTGGGTTATCCCGTCAAGCTCGCCGATTTCGTTAATGATGCCGACTCCCATAGCCGAAAGATTTTCCACCACGGCTTCGTTGTGTGTTATCGGTCCGAAGGTATATACTTTCTTACCTTCGTTCACAAGATTCTTTACGATACCGACAGCTCTTTCAACTCCGTAACAAAAGCCGGCGCTTCGCGCCACGCAAATCTTTCTGTCAGTCATCAGATATCCTTTGCCATCACATTTTTAATGAGTTCTGTCACCTTTTCCGTAACTTCATCGATTGTCATATCGCTTGAATCGATGAGTACCGCTTCGGGCACTCTGACAAGCGGTGAATTCTCACGGTGCATATCACGCCAGTCTCTTTCTTCTATTTCATTTTTTACGGCCTCAAAATCGCACTCTATTCCTTTTGCAGTCAGCTCGTCGTACCTTCTCCTTGCGCGTATATCACTGCTTGCCGTCAGGTAGATCTTAACTTCCGCATAAGGCAATACAACTGATGCTATGTCACGTCCGTCCATGATAACATTCTGTGATTCGGCAAGCCTTCTCTGAAGAGCAACAAGGTTTTTTCGTACATCCTTGTATACCGAAATCGCGGATGCCATATCTCCGACCTCCTGGGAACGAAGTCTGTCCGTAACATCCACTCTCTCAAGAAACACTCTCTGAGCATTTCCCGCATCATACTTGATCTCGATGTCGATGTCCTTACATAATTCGCTGATGGTCTTCTCATCATTCTTGTCAATCCCGTAATCGAGAAAATAAACAGCCATAGCCCTGTACATAGCTCCTGTATCTATATACACAAAGCGGAGCGCCGCCGCTGCTTTTTTTGCGATAGTGCTTTTGCCCGCACCTGCGGGTCCGTCGATTGCCACATTATAAATTCTCATATTATTTCCCCTTTTAATGCGATTTTCGTATCTGCTTCCCGTCAATAATCCGAACGCCGAACCTAAGTGCCGGAGTTCTCCATATGTTAATACCGATTTTCGTGATCAGATCCCGAACACGTATCGTGCGGCTGCACTACCTGCCGCATATCCCGTTGACCATGCGATCTGAAGATTAAATCCACCGGTAAGCGCATCAACATCAAGTATCTCTCCCGCGAAAAAAAGCCCTTTCACAAGTTTCGATTCCATGCTCGCGGGATCGACTTCCTTAACTTTTATGCCTCCTTTCGTGATGACTGCCTCTTCAAATCCACCCGTGCATTTATATGTCAGCGGAAATGCTTTCAGGAGTTTGACCAGAGTCATTCTTTCCACACGCGAAATAAGATTCACTTTTCTGTGCGGGTCTATACCGGAGAGCCGCACAACAACGGGTATCAGCTTTGACGGCAACAATCTATCGATGGCATTTACATAATCCTTATTGATATTATCATTAAAATCGGTTGTAATCCGCTTGTCAAGCTGTTGTTCGTCAAGAGCGGGTTTCAGGTCGATGAACAGTTTTATATCGTTACTTCGCGAAAGCTCATCTGCGCAAACCGAAGACAGTGTCAAAACGAGCGGTCCCGATATTCCTCTCCTTGTGAACAGCATCTCCCCCTGCTCATCATAACGTTTTTTTCCGCCAGACTTCATGATGAGCCTGACATTTTTCAGTGACAGTCCTTCAAGCTCTGACACAAAGTTTTCTACCGTCCTCAGACCTACAAGCGAAGGAATGAGCTTTGTCACGGTATGTCCGAGTTCCTTAACCATTCCGTAACCGTCTCCGGTCGAACCGGTCGCCGGGTAAGACATTCCTCCGGTTGCAAGTACACAGGCACCGCCCTCCATGATCGTCCCGTCTTCAAGCTCAACGGCAGAAAAAGCACCTTCATTCTGTATTATGCGCTTAACACGCGACGAAAGGATTACATTTACGCCGCTCTTTTTGACAGCTTCACGAAGCGCATCCGTGACTGATGCCGACATATCGCTCGCGGGAAAAACACGTCCGCCTCTCTCCACTTTTGTTTTAAGCCCGAGATTATGAAAAAGCTCTATCGTGGCCTCACTGTCAAGCGCATGATAAGAGCTGTACATAAATCTGGAATTGCTTATGACATTGTCAAAAAAAACCTCCCCGGAGCAGAGGTTCGTGAGATTACATCTTCCTTTACCGGTAATGTATATTTTCTTTCCGGTCTTTTCGTTTTTTTCAAGTAATATGACTCTTGCGCCGTTTTGTGCGGCAATCAGCGCAGCCATTAGTCCGCCGGCTCCACCGCCGACAACAAGAACTGGTTTCACCCTCGGTCCTTTCCGTTTTACATGTCCATATAGACATAATCTTTATCAAAATCATATTGATCGGTAACATATTTCCCGTCATCGATCCTCACAATCACACCGGGCAGATCTATATTGTCAAGAATACTCTGCCCGCATGCGTTCAGAATCAAAGTTTCCAAATTATGGTCTTTTTTTGAAATCTCCTTAATGGAATCCTTGAAATCAATGATACAGTAGCCCTTCCTATCGAAATAAGCACCGTTGAAAGAGATCGTAAGCGAGGAATCTTCGAGAGCATCGGCCACAAGTTCAAGAACCTTAATAGGTTCAAGACTTGAACCTCCTTTAACCGCAGCTATTGATTGGACAAGCTGAAGCGATTTGGTGTCAACCGTGTAATATGTAACCTTATATACGACGTTTTCCTCTCCGTCCGAAGAATTGTCGATAAGCTTGTTTTCGAATAATTTACCGTCGTCTGCATCTTCTTTTTCGTCTGTGATCGCAGCGGCTGTCGGACTTATCTGTTCCGCAGGTTCGGAAACGGAGGGATTTTTAGTGCAGGAAATCATAAAGAGCATCATCATCAAAAGCAGAAACGACAGTAATGATCTTCCGCGCTTTGTCGTCATACGACTACCTCCTGTACACAGTTCTTAAAGAGTACACATCCGCAGGAAAAAGTCTAGTCACGACTTATGTCATTAATATGTTATAAATATGGCATCACTTAGACGCATTCTTAATGATATTTCTGTTTCTGATGATGTAATCAAACAGCGAAATGATCGTAAGCACGGTAGCCGAATACATGAGTACGCTCTCCGATATTCTGAACCATTCATAAGGCAGATCCCATATATAAAAGATGCAAAGGAACATCTGAACCACCGTTTTGGCTTTTCCCCAGTATCCTGCCTGTATTATGGTTCCTTTTTCTGCGGCGAGCTGTCTGAAACCGCTTATGACAAACTCTCTCGAAATGATAACTATCGCACACCAGCACGGGAAATTGTCTCTTACCTGGACAAAGCAAATAAGCGCAATGCAGACAAGAAGTTTATCCGCAAGCGGATCCATCAGCTTTCCGAAATCAGTGATAAGATGATCTTTTCTTGCAATATAACCGTCGAAGAAATCCGACGCGCATGCAACGCAGAAAATTACAAGCGCGGTAACATTGCACCACGGCTCGTTCATAAGAAAGATCACAGTAAAGACCGGTATCAGAAAAAACCTGAAAACCGTGATCTTATTTGGCAGATTCATATCCAATATCCTCCTGTCGGTTCCGCTAAACCGTAAAAAACAAAACTTATACAATGATCATCCGTTTATTCCGTCATTGTTCCGAAAAGATCGTAATCGTCGGCCTCTTTGATCCTGACTTTGACGATCGTTCCCGACATGAGCGTTTCCACATTACTGTCAAAGTACACACAACTGTCTATTTCGGGAGCATCCATATAAGAGCGTCCCACGAACATCCTCTTCCTGCTGTCAAAGCCGTCCACAATGACATCAAGCACATTTCCCGGAATTTTAGCCTTTTCGGCCTTGCTGATACTTCTCGCAAGCGTCATGAGCTCTCTGTATCTTTCTTTTTTGACGGATTCCTTTACCTGATCCTTAAATCCGAAAGCCGGCGTATTCTCCTCCCTCGAATATCTGAAAACGCCGAGATTATTAAATTTCTGTTCTTTAACAAATTCACAAAGATCATCAAAGTCCTCTTGCGTTTCACCCGGAAATCCGACCAGAAACGTCGTCCTGACAGAAATATCAGGCACCGCATCCCTCAGCTTTCCCAAGATTTCACAAAGCTTCCCGCGCGTCATGCTTCTGCCCATTCTTTTCAGGACATTGTCACTCGAGTGCTGAATCGGCATATCTATATAGTGACACAACTTTTTTTCCGTTCTGAAAACATCCAAAAGATCGTCGTCAATTTCTTCGGGATAACAATACATAACCCTGATCCATTTGATAAACGGCAGTTCGCAAAGCCTTCTCAAAAGTTCGGGCAGTCTTTTGCGACCGTATTTATCAATGCCGTAGCGTGTTGTTTCCTGCGCGATCACGATGAGTTCGCTTATGCCTCTTTCCTCAAGTCGGCGCGCTTCTTCGAGAATACCGTCAAAATCAAAGCTTGTATATTTCCCCTTTACATAAGGGATGATACAGTATGTACACCTTCTGTCACAGCCTTCGGCAATTTTAATGTACGTGTAATGAACGGGAGTTGATACTCCTCGTTTAACGGGAAGCGCCTCATCCGTTTCCGGGTCTCCCGAAAGAACAATGCTTTTTTCTCCCTTTTCAAGTCTGTCCAATACTTCGCAAAGCTTCGAAAGTCTCGATCCCGCGACAACCGCATCAACCTCGGGAATTTCCTTTATAATTTCGTCCGGATATCTTGAAGCGAGGCATCCCACAACCACCAGATATTCCAGCCCGGAGCATTGTTTATATTCAGAGATCCCGAGTATGGCCTCTATGCTCTCGGTTTTGGCATCGTTTATAAAGCAGCATGTGTTCACAACGGCACACTTTGCCGAAACCGGATCATCCGTCAGTTTGTGACCTTTCTCGGCAAGGAGCGTCATCATTTTTTCGGTATCGACAAGATTTTTATCACACCCGAGTGACTCAAAATATATATTCATATGAGCTCCTCATTGATAATGTTTATTTCCGGCAGATCATTCTTCCTCTTCTTCCTCGAACGACATTCCGGCAAATTCACCGTAATCCCAATCCGCTTCGTCGGGATACAGTACAAATTCCTCGTCAAGTCCCGTGTCCTTCGTGCTTCCGAAAAGAGATGTTCCCATTTTTGCTTTAAGGTAGGTATATCCGTCCTTCTCGTAGATTTCGATGTCTGTATTGCCTTTGAAATCCTTGGTGATATAACCTTCGGTTATTTCTATCTTTGTTTCGTATCCCTCAAATCTGATCCCTATGTAAGCCTGTGCTTCCGAAAGATTTCCCAGTTCGATCTTATCAAATTTTTCTTTAACGACGCTGTTGGCCTCGACCCTTCCTTCATACATAACACCGACATCTACCGTTTCTTCATCGACAACAATAACCTCCATCGACTCGATCGGCTTTCCGGTATTGTTTTTGATCACGATATTGCAACCGCCCATCGACTCCACACTTACCATGATTATGATCGCCGCAAGTATCGTAAAAAGAAGAAAATATATGAGCAATTTAATCTTCGGTATCTTCATCTTCCGTTTCCTTTCCATCATTGTAATTGATATTAATATGCTCGTACCTTTTGGCAACATCTTTCTTATCTGTGAGAACGGTCATAATCGACAGCATATGCGTCGAAACCGGACCCGTCAGCCACATAAAAGCCACCACAGCAACTATCTTAATCGAAGTAAACGACCAACCCGTGAGAAGAATTGCTCCGAGTGCCACAAAAAACAGGCCGAGTGTATCGCCGATCGCTGCCGGATGCATCCTCATGAGCGCATGTTTGTATCTGAAAACTCCAATGATCGCGGGAATCTCGCAGAGCGATCCGATGATGATAAAAATGATACCGATTATATCAGTTACCGTCATTCGATCCTCCTTCTCCGAATTGAGAAAGCTTTTTTTCGGAATTCTCACTTGCCGGCGATCCGTCCGTGTCCTCACCGGAGTTCCTTTTTATGCGTGAAACGATATAAAGTCTCGAAAAAACTATGATCGCAACAAAAGAAATCAATGCGTAAATGGCAGCTATATCCGCAAGCCAGGATTCCTTAAAGAGAACCGACAATATTATCGTCATCATTATAACCACCGTGGTTATCATGTTTACGGCCACAAGTCTGTCAGCCGGCTTCTTACCCGTAAAGGCACGGATCAGTCCCATTATGATGCAGGCAGCAAGGAAAAATAAAACAACCGTCAAAACCGCCTTGAGAAAATCATCCATACCCGAAACCTCCTCGTCTAAAGCGTTTCTTCCGCTTCCGGTCTGTAGTTCAGACCGTTTTGCGCCGTATCATTACAATCCGCCGGCGATCGATTGCATCTTCTCTATTCTTTTGACGAATCCGGAAGCCTCAATCCCGACGTCAAAAGACTCATCGAGGCAGTGAACCTTAAACACTCCTTTATCCATCGACACCGTCAACGTACCGGGTGTAAGTGTTATCGAATTGGCAAGAAGCGTCAGAAAGAACGGAGAACTGATGTCTGTTTCAAAGGTAACAATGACACTCTTAACTTTTTTCTTCGGCGAAAGCGTAAATCTGATAACGGTAAGATTTGCAATTATGAGCTGCCCGAACAGATAGAAAAAATACCCGATAAGCCTCGGAAGGATCTTCAAAAGAAGGATCTCTTTTTTGATCGGATAAGAAAGGATCCTGCAGGCAAACAGCACAAGAAGACCGGACAGTATAATACCTATCACGGTCGTTTCAACGGTAATCCTCCCGTTAAATATAATCCATACCGCAAAAACCAGGATGAACATGTGTACCACCCATTTGCATCCGTTTGGATTTAGCATTCTTCGGCAAGAGCACTACGGATGCAATATAAAGAATCTCAGCGATGGGTTTGCTGTTGTTTGGCAAAACGCGCCTTGTTTATCACAACAAAAGGGTCGGGTGATATGAAACCCGACCCGGTGATCATCACCTGTTGCTTTTTTTGCTGAGCCACTCCGGAATCTTAATTCCGCCCGTTTCAGGCTGTTGCGAAGGTTGAGGTTGTGCGGGTGCCTGACGACCCTGCAACCCCATACCGGCTCCCTGCGAGGAACCTGTTTTATATACATCTATGGGTTTTTCGTATGTATTCGAAGCGGATGCCATACGGGTACGATTGCCTCCGGCATTCCCCGGATTCCCTGCGAGTGCGCTTCTTCCCTGATTGCTGTTTAAGAAACCGAGACCTCTGGGCTGCTGTGTAACTTGAGGCTGAAGCCCGGGTGCGGCTGTATCAAATCCACTCTCGGGGCTGTCCATTCCGGTTGCGATAATCGTGATATCAATCCTGTCGGATTCTCTCTGCTCATCGGAAACACCCCATACAACCTTCGCTTTTCTTCCGATCTGATCTTTGATGTATGAAGCTGCGTCTTTCATTTCCTTCATGCCGATCCTTCCGGCGAAGTTCATGATGAGATGTGTTGCTCCCGCGATCGTTGTTTCAAGAAGCGGCGAGGAAATCGCTGCGTCCGCGGCTTTAATGCATCTGTCGTCATCCGTTCCTTCAAATGAACCGATACCGATGTGAGCCGTTCCCTTGTTTCTCATGACTGTGCAAATGTCAGCAAAGTCAAGGTTGATGGAACCACTGAAGTAGATAAGATCGGTAACGCCCTTGACCGCCTGAACAAGAACCTTGTCAACCATCCTGAACGCTTCTTTGGATGTGACGTTATTCGTGATTATATCGATAACCTTGTCGTTGGGAATAACGATGAGCGTATCAACATTAGGTTTAAGCTTTTCAATACCCATAAGGGCATTTTCCATTCTGTCCTCGGCTTCAAATTCAAAGGGCTTGGTAACAACACCGACGGTAAGAATGCCCATGTCCTTGGCAAGTCCCGCGATAACGGGAGCAGCTCCGGTACCGGTTCCGCCGCCCATGCCGCACGTAACAAAAACCATATCAGCGCCTTTGATTGCTTCTACAAGTTCTTCCTTGCTTTCCTCGGCAGCGCTTTCACCAACTTCAGGTATTGCGCCGGCTCCCAGACCTTTTGTGGATTTCTCACCTATCTGGATCAAAAGAGGTGCCTTACATCCATGCAAATGCTGCATATCGGTATTAATACCGATGTATTCAACACCGGTAATTCCCTCTTCAATCATCGAATCAACAGCATTATTACCGGCTCCACCCACACCGATAACAAGAATCCGCGCGTTACCGCTTGAAGAAGCATCTTTGATTTCAATCACGTTTTGCGCCCTCCTTATACTCTCTTTCTGTATAATATGACATAAATCCCTTATTTGGCTTTAATGATAATAAACATATAAACACACACCTTATATATTACATATCCTTGAATTAATAATCAAGAAAAAAATGATTTTCTCGATTATTTGTCTATAGGTTTTGCTGTGACCGACATATTCTCGGTATCCATATAACGCATGTCAAATTTGAACGCGCCTTCTCCCATTGTTTTCATAATGTTTGAAAGATTGTTTATTTCAAGATCGTAACTGTCTTTTTCTCCGAGCAGTACCTCATCGTCGTCGATCATAAGCGTTACGTTTCCCCTGAAGTCGTACGATATCTCTTTTGCATCAATATTGTTCTTATTGAGCAACGTGACTATATCCATCAGATTTTTAAAAACATCCCTCCCCGAATCTATCCTCTGACCTATAACCACGTCCCCGACATCTATCCCCGTCACGACTATCGTACCTTGCGGCGGGCTGTCCGTACTGTCGGTCACTACGCCTTCCCTGTCAAAGCAAAAATATTTGCCCATGACCGGCACGCATCCGGCAATCTGTCTTTCATACACATAAATCTTTACGGTGTTTCGGTCGATCACCTCGTAGTCGATCTTCTCCACAAAAGGAATCGGGTCAAGTCCTCCCGTTTCAGCCCGAAGCGCAAACAGATAAGTAATATTGTCGAATTTACCGTTCAGAACCTTTGCCCTGATCTCATCATCGGAATAATAATCTCCCGATTTTTCGACAATCACGTTTTCAAGCCTGAAAAGTAAGAGAAGAATGACAACAAAAACAAGGAACAGTATTATCGATATGTAGATCACTATTCTCTTTTTCAGCACGAGGTCATGCATTCTCTTCCCCTTCCTCCGGAATCTGCTTTGAAACATTCAGAACGAGTCCCATCTCAATAAGCAAAACAACCAACGACGTTCCGCCGTAGCTGATGAACGGAAGCGGAATACCGGTAGCCGGGATCAAGTTGGTAACAACAAAAAGGTTTATGACTGTCTGTGAAGCTATATGCGCAAATGCGCCGACGCATATAAGACTGCCGAACATATCTCGGGCATTGACAGCAATATAGTATATTCTCCATAACAGAAGGATGAACAAAAGTATTATGATTATCGCTCCGGCTATCCCAAGTTCCTCGCAGACGACGGTAAATATCATATCAGTATGGACTTCCTGGATTTTTCCAAGCTTTTGAAGTCCTTCTCCGAGCCCTTTACCATACATTCCTCCGGAACCGATGGCGTAAAGTCCCTGGACTGTCTGGGATCCGGTATCAATTGTCTCCGAGTTCATAAAATTTGTGATTCTTTCGGCTCTGTATCCTGTTGAAAAAATAAGAACGAATCCCAGTATCAAAACAACAGCGCCGATGACGATGTGATATCTTTTTATTCCCGAAACCACAACATCAACAAGCGCTATGATCGCCACAAGAACAACGCCCGTAGAAAAGTCGTGTCTGGCAACGATCCCCGCCAAAGCCACGGGAAAGATCAGCGGCAGAACTCCTTTATAGGTATCGAGTAAATCTCTGTATTTGGTCACAAAATAAGCCGACATCAGGATAACGCAGATTTTTGTAAATTCCGAGGGCTGAAATCCCGTTCCGCCGACATTCATCCATCTCGACGATCCATTGGCTGAATAGCCTCCTATCGCAACAAAAAGCTGCATTCCCAGGCAAGCAATATACATAGCATGAATGGGTCTTATCCGTTTCCAAAACTTTTTTATGTAGATATGATAATCAAGAAGGGATACGAGTATCATAAAAACAGCTCCGACAGTCAGGTTTCTGAGCTGTTTATCATAATACATTTCGGAAGCGGAATAAAACCTGTCAGCGTTGTAGTAGCTTGTGCTGTAAACCATGATTGTACCGAAAGCGCACAAGATCACCACAAACATCAACAGCAATACATCATAGCTTCCGACGACCTTTCTGACACGATTACTTTTCATAATGCCCTGACCAGATCCTTAAAAATCCTGCCTCGTTCTTCGTAGTTTTTAAACATTCCCCAGCTGGCACAACAAGGTGAAAGCAACACCGTTTCACCGGGTTGCGCATTGTCCGCACAGTAACGAACCGCCTCTTCCATGCTCTCGACAAAGCGGTAATCCTCAAAGCCGTGCTTCTCGGCGCAAGCAGCTATCTTCTCCCGAGTCTGCCCCATAAGAAGCAGGCACTTTATCTTTCCGTCAAAGCTTTCGATCCACTCGTCATATTCCGAATTCTTGTCGTACCCGCCGCCGATAAGATACGTCCGCGTGGTCATGGCGTTGACCGCCTTTATCGAAGCATCGGGATTTGTTCCCTTTGAATCATTGTAGTACTTTACACCGTTGACCGTCCTGACATATTCGATCCTGTGTTCAACCGGTTCAAACGAATAAAGCGCTTCGCGAAGCACATCGAGCGGAACCTTAAAGAACAAGGCGCACGCTATCGATGCCATCGCATTTTCCCAGTTATGCTCACCGATTATCTTAAGCTTGTCGAGTTCGCAGATCTTTGTGTGGGTTCCCATATCATCGAGGACTATAAAACCATCCTTGACAAAGAGACCGTTTTTTATCTCGCGTTTTGAAGAGAACCAAACAACATGAGGCATAAGACCTTCTGCCCGCGCGGCAAGTATGGGATCCTCGGCATTCAGGATGCATAAATCTCCCTCGTACTGATTCTTTGTGATCTTTAATTTCGCGTTTATATAGTTTTCCATCGTATGATGCCTGTCGAGGTGATCCGGCGTGATATTCAGTATCATGCTCACATCAGGTCTGAAGGAATCTGTCGTATCAAGCTGAAAGCTGCTTACCTCCGCAACCGTATACGAAGAATCGTTCGTACTCTTAACAAGCTCTGTGTAAGGAATTCCTATGTTTCCCGCAACGATCGTGTTCCCGAAGGCCTTTTGAAGAATGTGACCTGTCAGCGCCGTAGTGGTCGTCTTTCCGTTCGTTCCCGTAACGGCTGCGATCCTTCCCTTCGAGAAATAAAAACCAAGCTCAATTTCACCGATGACTTTAACACCGGATTCCTTAAATGCGGTAACAAAAGGCAGATCTATGGGTACACCGGGGCTGAGAATGCAATAATCAGGCGTCTCTTTAAGATCAAGGGGATCTCCACCGAGGATTATCCTACCTTCAAATCCTTCGCCTATTTGTTCCTTTAAGGATTCTTCAGTAAGAAGTCCCTTGGAATTCGAATCATGAACGATAACGATCGCATGACTCTCCGACAAAAGTTTAGCTGCGGCGATGCCGCTCTTGCCCGCTCCGGCAATAAGAATCTTTTTATTCGTAAAATCGATCATATAATCTCCTGAGAGGAAGCAGTTTTGCTCTTCCTTTGTTATTCCCGCGCAGATTGCTTATCGGAACCACGCAAGTATCTTAAAAAATTATATTTTTATTCATTTTCAACGTCAAGACCTTCGGGAAGCACTTCCGCATTGTTCTGGTCTTCAAAAGGATCGTAGTCCTCTTCCATGGCCGCAAGCATTTCGACGTCCACATGATAATCTATATCCCCGTCCGGGTACACTCCGAGATACGGAAGTATTTCTTTCATGATTGAAGCGCAAAGTCTGGTCGCGGGCGAGCTGCTCGCCGAAAGCTCCGGATCCGCAACCTCATCGATGACTATATAGATAAGAACCCGGGGATCTGTCACGGGAGCAAATCCCGCAAACGAAACAACAAATCTTTTTTCCTCACGCGGGCGCTTCTGGGCGGTGCCGGTCTTTCCTCCTATAAGATAACCGTCAACCTTTGCCGGTGTTGCGGTACCGTTTTCAACAGTCATGTAAAGGGCATTTCTTATAAAGGAAGCCGTACCTTCACTTATCGTCTGTCTTACGCCCATATCATTGTACGAAGAAACAACGGTCTTGTCGCTTCTCCGGATCTCTCTTACGACATGAGGCTGGTAATATGTACCGCCGTTTATGATAGAAGCATATGCGGCAGCGATCTGTATCATCGTCACATTGAACGTTGTTCCGAAGCTGCTGGTCGCCAGCTCCGTCTCGTTCAGATTTTTAAGCGGAATGAGAATGCCGGAGCTTTCTCCCGGAAGATCTATGCCCGTCTTTGCTCCGAATCCGAATTTACTTTGGTACTTGTAAAAGCTTTCCTTCCCCAGCTTCGAAGCAATTTCCATGAGTGCACAGTTACACGATTTCATGAGTGACTGGGTGAGTGAAAGAGTTCCGTGACCGTACTTGTTGTTACAGCCTATCCTCCATCCCCCGACCTCGCTGAAGCCTGCGCAATAAAAGCTGTCTTCCGTTGAAATCGAGTTCTCATCAAGGGCGCCGGCAACCGTTATGGTCTTAAAAGTAGAACCCGGTTCATATGTATCGCTAATACAATAGTTCTTCCACATCTCATATCTTTTCTGAAGCTTTTCCTGTTCACTCATAAGCATAAGCTCAGATTCCGAGTAATACGGCGACAGATCACGAGGGTTATTAAGATCGTATTCCCTGTTTGAAGCCATTGCGAGCACAGAAGCATCATTCGGATCCATCACTATGACACCGATATTCTTTGCGCCTATTGTATCAAGGAAATTCTTTATCTTTTCTTCAACAATTCTCTGAACATTATAGTCTATGGTTGTAACAAGCTCGTAGCCGTCAACGGCTTCCTTGGTGGGTTTCTGCTGTTTTAAGTCACTGTCAAAATATGTGTATGAAAGACCGGCTATTCCCGAAAGGTCGTTATTGTAGTACTGTTCAAGACCATACGAGCCGGCGCCTTCGGAATTGACAAATCCTATAACATGCGAAGCAAGACTGCTGTAGGGATAGATTCTCGCAAATTCCTCTTCGAACCAGACTCCCACAACCTTTGATTTTGAGGCTTGATATTCCTTGTACCGCGAAATGCGTGTATAGTCCGCATCTTTTTCATACACAATGTATGAGCTTTCGGGATTATCCCTGATAAGATTCCTTATCTCTTCTTCATCATATCCGAGATAAGTCACTATTGCCTCAACCGAAGGCTCGAGATAATAATCCTTGTCAAGGATCTGATGAGGATCGATTATCACGTTATACTGTTTTTCGCTGCGGGCAAGTATTATTCCGTTTCTGTCAAGAATAGAGCCTCTCTTTGACGCAAGGCTTCTCGACTGATAAATCCTCTGCGCCAGAACGGCTCTCGAATATTCTTTTCCGTATTCGCTCTTTATGTAAAAGAGACGTACAATGACACCCATACACATAAGAACAATAAACGCGAAAGCAATTATCATGCCTTTTTTTATTGTCAGGTTCACTCTACGTCTAATAAATTTATCTTCTTTTTCGTGATTCATTCTATTAAGATATATCACGGTACTGGATCACATGACCGGTATCCGCGGCTTTATAATATACGATGGCATTATCCTTCGGATAAACCATGCCAAGTTTTCCGACAGCAACATTATAAATATAATTTCTGTCATAACTGATGTCAAGCTGACCGAGCAATGACTCATTGTAGGAATTGACATCTTCGAGTTTGATCTTCGCACTCGCGATCGCTTTCTCAACGCGGTTAACATTCGACTTGGCATTGAGAAGATTCATTGAAAACTGAGCCACCATAAAGAGCAGCACTCCAAAAACTATGATCTTTACGGCATTTATTCTTATTTTGTATCTTGTTTTTACTCCGATGACAGGGGGTGCCTGCTGTTCTTCCCGTACGGGTGTAACGGCAGGCAGCGCAGCGCCGGAAAAGCTTTTATTTGCGGGGCGTGCGGAATTCGTCTTGTTTGTGTGTGTAACACGCGCGGAAGACATTCCTTTTTCACGGGCAATACGGATTTGAACGGTGTCTCTCACAATTCTGTCCGCAGATTCCGATCGTTTTCTCATTTCTTTTGTGAGTTGAGTCACGGAATCTTTGTATTCGGGAGCATACGTGGCTGTCAGATATTCTTCGAGTTCATATTCATCCTTAGGTTCAGCGCTTGCATTTCGTTTAGCGAGAGAACCGCGAATGTATTCGGCAGCTATTTTATTGTAATAGTCGCGATCATACGCGAATTTGCTTCTCTCACTCATGTCTTACGAATCCTTTCATTTCGCTTTTTCAAAGATCCTCAACTTTGCGCTTTTCGATCTTTTGTTTCTTGCGATTTCTTCCTCTGTGGGAAGAACGGCCTTCCTTGATATATGTTTGCCCTGTGAAATTCTTCCGCACACGCATTGCGGGAAGTTCGGCGGGCATATGCACGGATTTTGAGCTTTATTGAAAGCGTTTTTTACAATTCTGTCTTCAAGTGAATGGAATGTAATGATGCAGAGCCTTCCTCCCGGTTCAAGGAGATCTATCATCTTGTCAAGCGTTCCCTCCAGCACTTCAAGTTCCCTGTTGAGTTCTATTCTTATCGCCTGAAAAGTTCTTTTTGAGGGGTGACTCCCTTTTTCCCTGAACTTCTTCGGAATCGATGCATTGATTATGTCATTAAGCTCAAACGTTGTCTCAATCCTTTTTTCTTCACGTTTTTTTATAATATTTCTCGCTATGTTTGTCGCAAATCTTTCTTCGCCGTAATCCCGAAGAATTCGGATCAGGTCTTTTTCCGCATATCCGTTTACGATATCCGCAGCGGTCTGCGCGTTATCCTTGTCCATTCTCATGTCGAGTGGCGCGTCCGCGCTGTAGGAGAAACCTCTTTCGACGGTATCGAGCTGATGAGAAGAAACCCCCAGATCGGCAAGAATTCCGCTCACCTTTGTTATGTTCTCTGCGTGCAGAACGCTTTCAATATCTTCGTAATTACTTTTAACTATCTTGCATCGATCTTCAAAGACCGAAAGCTTTTTTGTTGCCGCAACGATCGCCTCGCCGTCTCGATCCAGGCAAATGAGCTTTCCTCTCCCGAGCCTGCTTGCGATTTCAAACGAATGACCCGCTCCGCCTACCGTAGCATCGACGTAAATTCCGTTTTCTTTTATTTTCAGCCCCTCGATCACTTCATTAAGCATTACGGGGATGTGCTCAAAATTTATGTTTTCCATCGCCGGACCTCACTTTGTTGTTCTCATTGTTCAGGTATAACGGATCTTTTTCAACTCAACCGTAGTACTAGAAACGAAGCCCGAACTGTGTGGACATCTTCTCGGCAATATTCTCAACCGATTCACTCGGAGCGGCCTGTTCGAATCTTTCTTTGCTCCACAATTCAATCTTGCTGATAACTCCGACAAAAATTATTTCTTTTTTTATTCCGGCAAGTTCTTTGAGTATCGTGGGAATAATAAATCTCCCTTGTTTATCCTGCTCGCATTCTGCAGCGTTCTGCATAAAGAACCTTTGGATCTGTCTGGTTTCGGCAGTAAAAGGAAGTTCTGCCAGCTTTTTCGCAAACTCCTTAAAATCATTCCGGGGGCAGATGTAGAGGCAGCCGTCAAGTCCGGCTGTTATGACAAAGCTGTCGCCGAGCTCCTCCCTGAACCTGGCAGGAAGGAACAATCTGTTCTTGGGATCTATAGTGTGATTAAACTGACCCATGAACATTTGTCAATTCCTCCACTTCAAACCTATTTGGTACACTTTTCTCCACTTTTGCTCCACCGGTATGATTATAATACACCCATAGCACGTAAAAATCAAGGAAATTTTGTGTAAAACAGACACAAATTAAAAAATAGACTGCTATTTGTATTAATTTTTTTGAATCTGCTAGATAATGTATCGAAAATGTGTTCGTTTACAATAAATTGTATCAAATGTTTGTTCGTTTCGTGCATTTGTTCGATGTTAATTTGGTTTTTTTATAGGTTCGTCAAAAGCCTTCCCGCATAATGCCGGAGTCTTTTTGTACGTCGATATTTCTTGACTGCGCGTAGCTTCTGCCACAAACGGATCCGAACCGAAAAAAATCCCCCACCTTCGTTTAACAGAAAGGTGAGGGCTATCTTATATTTTTATATTGCATTCTTATGCAATTTTGATATTTACATCTCCCGAAGTCGTTTCTATTTCGCAAACATCGGTTCCTTCGTCTCTCGGTACATCGATATCTCCCGAACTTGTATCTACCGTGAAGATTTTTCCGCTGATGAAGGTTCCGTTCACATCACCGGAAGATGTTTCAATATGCAATCTGTGTGCATCGAATTTTTCAAATACCAGATCTCCCGAAGTGCTGTCCCCTCTGAATGTATCCGTTGTTGTTTTTGAAATACCCGTTTCTCCCGACGAAGAATTACGTTCAAAATGTCCTTTAACCGTTGTTCCGGTGATTTTCGCATCTCCCGAGGACGTATCGGATTTAAGGCTTCCGAATGTTGAATCGATAACGGTGTGATCTCCCGAAGCGCTGCTCATGACAGCAGCTCCGTTTATTTCAACATTCTCGGCATACACATTGCCGGATGCCGTTGAAACTTCAAAGGTTTCTGCTTTTGTTCCGAGCGTCTTAACATCTCCCGATGCGGTCGATACCTTCATATTACCGAAGCCGAAGCCGCTCTCTATATATACATCTCCCGATGCGGTATCAATGTTAAGATCCTTATCAGATTTCCCGCTGTTCAGATATACTTTAATATATGTTTCTTCGGTGCCGAAACTGAACATTTTGAAGTTTTCGTTGTCTGATCTGACATAAAGGATATTATCCCTTACATCAACCGTAATTTTTTTATCCTCATCAACATGCGCTTCCACACGATTTTCTCCGTCTGTTTTTATGAATGTTACATCTTCGGAAGCTACATCTACGCTGATACCGTCAAAATCTCCGACAATCCGGAACGACCTGTCTGCATATTTTGTGTTTGAAAGGTTTTTCAGGCTGAAATCATCATCGCTGCCTGCGCAATTGGTAACAAACGATATTCCCGCCATAAGAAGGCCGACTATCATGCAGAAGCCTCCTGCAATAAGAGCGATTTTATAAGTTTTCTTCATCTTTATCTCCTCTTGATACGGTTTCTTTTTCATTTTTATACTTTGCATATTATGCCATTATTTCTTAATAAACAGATTTTTTATCCCAATACAAACGGACTTTGTCATCCTTACCATAAATTTGGTAAATACGATACATCCGACAAAAAGCATCGCCGCAGCTCCCGCGAGGAATATCCCGGTACCTGCGCAGAACAATCCGCTGAACCACGAGAATCCCATAAAACCATATATAAAGCATCCGATTGCCGATACGGCAAAAGCAAGATCAACCGCATATAATGCAAGAACCAGCGACCACATAACCGCGTAAATCGAGAAAATCACCGCTATCGCTGCGATCCCCAGCGAGAACCAGATCGGGAATCCGAGTATTATGAGAAGGATCTCCCAGCCCTTAAGAGTTCTCCGGGGTTTGATCCTCTGCTTTACCAGCACAGACAACGGAATGTCCTCCATGATATTTGCAGCAATTTCCCCGGGATTTCCGATCTTCCCGACCGCATCTTCCTCCGAATAACCTTCTTCCATAAGGTCACTGATCATTTCGTCATAAAAAGTGATCCTTTCTTCTCTTTCCTGCTCGGGACAACTCTCGAGTCCGTTGCGCAGTTCTGCTAAAAATTCACTTTTGGTCATTTCTTTTTCCTTCCTGGAATATTGTATCCACACATTTACTCTTTATTGCTCAGATCTTCGGATTCAAGTCTGAAAAGTCCTTTTTTGTTGTCTTCGGGTCCGAAACCGAATCTGTTAACCCCCGGACCGTCAAAGCCGGTATCAAACGGGTCCGGCGGCTCATTCTTTTCTCCGATCCGTGACGGCACTGATTCAACTGTAGAGAAATCGCTATCGGTACTGTCGATTCCTGATGTTTCCCTTGTAATAAAACGATAAATGGATTCTATCTCTTTCCAATCATCCTTAAATTCTTCTATCCTGTTTTTTCCCTCCGGGGTGATCCGGTAATACTTTCTGAGTCTTCCGCCATGTTCAGCCGACCAAACCGTAAGAAGCTTACCTGACTCAAGTCTTTTCAGTATTGTATATAAGGTCGACTCAGACATTTCCAAATACGGACTCATGTCTTTGATTATCTTATAGCCGTAGGAATCCTCATTTCTGATAGCCGCGAGGACACAAACCTCAAGCAGTCCTCTTTTCAACTGGATATCCATATCATGCCTCCTCTCGCGTTATACTTTTTGTCACGTTATACTTCCTTTGACGCTATACATCGTATCACGTAGTATATCGTAATGTCAAGTATTTTTTAACATAGTTTGTTATACGCATAAAAATAGACCTTCGTACAGTTCCCGTACGAAGGTCCAAGTCTCATTCATTCGAATCCGTTTTCTTTTCGTTTGTCTGTTCAGTCGGCGTTTCGGATTCCTCCGCTTCTTTATTGGCTGCCTCTGCCTCAGCGCTCTCAGCTTCGGCAATATCACTTACTACTTCAGCCACTCTGGTAACCGCCTTCTTTCCTTTCTTCCCGGTATTGTTCTTTTCATCATAGACCTTAAAGAAAGAAATATAGTCGAAAGAAGCAATCTTACCCTTCGCGGCTCTGATCCGGAAAAGTATAATAAGCGCTATGGCAGCAACAAACAGAACAAGCGATAACGCCTGAGATACAGCGATACCGGTATTCCATATAAAAAGCTGATCCGTGCGCACTCCTTCGATAAAGAAGCGTCCAAGGCCATAACCGGCAAGGTAGATGAGGACGATCTCACCGTTGAATTTCTTCTTCGGAAGATAGATGAGGATTCCGATCAGGAGAGCAAGGTTCCAGAGCGATTCGTAAAGGAAGGTCGGCTGAACCTGGATGTAGGAGTGGCCGTCTGCTCCGAGAACGATGTTGTTTCGGATCTCCATGATGCTGGCGAGAGCCTTTTCTTTACCTTCGTACATGTTCCTCAAGATCTCATCCGAAACAACTCCGGGCTTAAAAACAGAGGCAAGAGATCTGTCCGTAACATCGATCCTCATAGCCATAAAGCTGTCGGTGTAATTGCCGAAACATTCTCTGTTAAAGAAGTTACCCCATCTGCCGATTATCTGTCCGAGGAGGAGTCCGGAAATGCCCGTATCGGCAAAAAGCCCGTAACTGAACTTCTTAACCTTACAGAAAACAAATACTGTAAGAAGTGCCGCGATCACTCCGCCGTAGATCGCGAGTCCGCCCTGCCTTAAGTTGAAGATCGACCAAAAGTCGTGCGCGTAATTCTCCCACTCAAAGATAACGGAATAGAGACGCGCGCCGATCACCCCAAGGGGGATTGCAATGATCGCGAAGTCAAGATAAAAGTCAGGATTCTGACCCGTACGCTTTGCCTGACTGCGCGCTATAAGAATACCGCTGAGCATTCCGATACCGATGATCATCCCGTAAAAAGCGATATCAAATCCGAATACCGTTATGCCTCTGGGTACATTTTCAAGTGTTATCCCGAGATTCGGGAATGAAATTGCAGTATCGTTTCCCCAGAACATGCTTCCTCCTCATTATATGCTTTCGTTCTATCAAACCCGTTTCCTCATTATTTTATCCGTTTCACAGAATTTGATTAAAAGCTTCTGTCCAATCAAAACTCAGATCCGAATCAAATCATACATTGAATCTGAATAGGATCACATCGCCGTCCTGTACGACATATTCCTTTCCTTCGGAACGAACAAGTCCTTTTTCGCGTGCCGCACTCAATGAACCGCACTCGATGAGCTTGTCATAGCTGACAACCTCGGCCCTAATAAAACCGCGTTCGAAATCCGAGTGGATCTTACCCGCTGCCTGAGGCGCCTTGGTTCCCTTCTTAATGGTCCATGCTCTTGTCTCCTTAGGCCCTGCCGTAAGGAAACTCATAAGTCCAAGGAGATCGTAGCTTGCAGCGATAAGCTTTTCAAGGCCCGAGCTCTCGGCTCCGAGGTCGTTTAAGAATTCCTTCTTCTCTTCTTCGCTGAGTTCCGCAAGCTC
>JAEEIH010000213.1 GCA_016281275.1 Lachnospiraceae bacterium
ACTTTTGTGAGTGAAATAAACGAAACGTCGATAGATACGGTCTGTACTTTCTCCGGGATCTGCCCGGCTGTCACGTAGCGGATGTTCGTCTGTTCCATCGAAACAACCCGCGGATCGCTCCTGAGCTTCCATGCGAGCTGGTTCGTACCCGAATCGATCGCATAAACACGCACGGCTCCGTTCTGGAGCATGCAGTCCGTAAAACCGCCCGTCGAAGAGCCGACATCCATGCAGACTCTGCCTTCAAGCAGAACATGCCAAAGCTCTACTGCCTTTTCAAGCTTAAAACCTCCGCGGCTGACATACTTGCTCGCGATTCCTTTAAGCTCGATCTCGCAGTCTTCTTTGACCATCGTTCCGGCCTTGTCCTCTCGGACACCGTTCACGAACACGTTACCGGCCATGATATAAGCTTTTGCCTTTTCTCTCGAGTCCGCCAGTCTTCTTTCAACGACCAGCACATCAAGTCGTACCTTACCGGCCATATTGAATCAGTCCTTTATCTGTCCCATGACTATGTCAACCGCCGCTGCAACGGCCTTGTCGATGCCTGCGGGATTCTTTCCGCCTGCCTGAGCCATGTTCGGGCGTCCGCCTCCGCCGCCTCCTACGAGTACAGCTGCCTCTTTGATAAGGTTGCCGGCATGAGCACCCTTCGCGATCGCTCTATCTGTTGCCATAGCAAGCAGGCATGCCTTGCCGTCGATCGAGGAAGCAAGGAACACAACGCCTTCGCCGATCTGAGCCTTGAGCTTATCACCAAGATCTCTGAGACCGTTCATATCAACATCCTTAACGCTTGTCGAGATCAGCTTTACACCCTTGCAGTCAACCGTCTTGTCTGACATATCACCGAGCTTCGCACTATTGAGCTTGGCCTTAAGCTTCTCGTTCTCGGACATGAGTGCTTTGATCTCTTCCTGCATTGAAGCAACCTTGGCGGGAAGCGAGGCGATGTCGGACTTTGCAGCAGCAGCTGCTGCGTAAAGGATATCCTCTTCTTTCTGATAATGCTCGGCAACGTGCCTGCCCGTGATGGCTTCTATTCTTCTGACACCTGCAGCAACACCGGATTCCGAAAGGATCTTGAATGCTGCGATGTCGCCTGTGTTCTTAACATGTGTACCGCCGCAAAGCTCTTTTGAGAAGTCACCCATCGAAACAACTCTGACAGAGTCGCCGTACTTCTCGCCAAAGAGTGCCATGGCACCGGTCTTCTTGGCCTCGTCGATGCTCATCACATCGGTCGTAACCTGAAGATCCTGCTCGATCTTGTCGTTAACGATAGCCTCAACCTTTGCGATCTGCTCTTTGGTTAAGCCCTGCCCGTATGAGAAGTCGAAACGTGTTCTCTCGGGATCCTGGAAAGATCCGGCCTGATGAGCGTCGTTTCCGAGTACTTCGCGGAGCGCTGCCTGCAGAAGGTGTGTTGCCGAGTGGTTTCTGCAGGTCTTGGCACGGTTTTCTTTATCAACATTAAGCGAAACTTTATCAGAATTCTTAAGTCTTCCCGATACAACCTTGCCGACATGTGCTGTTCTTCCGCCCGCAACATGGATCGTCTCCGTAACAACGAACTTCGATCCGTCGTTCCCAAGGATCTCTCCGATATCGCCTACCTGGCCGCCCATTGTTCCGTAGAAGGTCGTCTTGTCTGTGATGATCGTTCCTTCCTGTCCCTCTTTGAGTTCGCCCACGAGTGCGCCTTCCGATGCGATAGCAACAACCTTGCCGTCACATCCGAGTGCGTCGTAACCGAGGAAGGAAGTGGTGATCGACTCGTCAAGAGAATCAAACACGCTTGATGTATCCTTCTGTGAGAAGCTCTTGCCTTTTCTTGCAAGCTCCTTCTGATCGTTCATGGAAGCCTCAAAGCCCCTTTCATCTACAGTAAGGCCTTCTTCGCCTGCCATCTCGACTGTGAGCTCAAGCGGGAATCCGAATGTATCATAGAGGTAGAATGCCTCTTTGCCGTTCACTGTCTTGTCGCCCGACTCCTTCTTGGCACCCAGGATCTTGGTGAGCTCCTTCATGCCGTTCTCAAGTGTACTCTCGAAACGCTCGATCTCTTTCTTCAGCTCGTCGAGCACGAAAGAACGTGCCGTAACAAGGTTCGGATAGCTTTCGCTGTAGATCTCGTCAATGTATATGGCTGCGCACTTGATGAGGTCGTCCCTCTTGATGCCGACAACACGTGCATGTCTTACGGCACGACGGATAAGTCTTCTGAGGACGTAGCCGGGGCCTGCGTTCGAAGGTGTGAGCCTTGCCTCGTCACCGATCAGCATGACTGCCGTTCTGATGTGGTCGGCGATGATCCTCATCGATCTTGTGATCGCGGGATCCGTGTCATATGTTTTTCCGCTTGCTTTCTCAATGTATGCGATGGTGGCAGCGTGGATATCTGTCTTATAAACGTCACTGGTTCCGTTGAGGAATGCGAGATTTCTCTCGAGTCCCCAACCTGTATCGACGTTCTTCTTGGCAAGAGGTGTAAGTGTGCCGTCCTGATGCTTCTCGTACTGCATGAAAACGTCGTTACCGATCTCGGTGTACTTGCCGCAGTGACATCCGGGGCCGCAGTCGGGGCCGCAGTCCGGAACATCCTTTACATAGAACATTTCGGAGTCGGGGCCACAAGGTCCGAACTCAAGTCCCCACCAGTTATCCTCTGCGGGGAGGTAGAAAATGCGGTCTTTTCTGAAGCCGGAAGCGATACGGCAGGCAGCGCCCTCTTCGTCACGGGGTGCGTTCTCATCGCCTGCGAACACGGTAGCTGCAAGATGATCGGCATCAAAACCGAACACTTCTGTCAGAAGCTCGAAACTCCACTTGCAACGGTCCTCTTTAAAGTAATCGCCAAGTGACCAGCTGCCCATCATCTCGAAGAATGTTCCGTGGCTCTGATCACCGACGGAATCGATATCGTTGGTACGAACACAGCCCTGGATGTTGCAGAGCCTTGTGCCGAGGGGATGCTTCTTGCCAAGAAGGTAAGGCATCAGCGGCTGCATACCGGCAACGTTGAACATAACACCTGTCGAACCGTCGGATACAAGCGAAACTGCCTTGCAGTCAACATGTCCCCTCTTTGTATAGAAATCTATCCAGGCTTTTCTAAGCTCATTTGATGTAATCTTTTTCATCTTTACTCCTTTTCGCATTCCGTCATTCATTTGAATGTGCGGGGCGTTATAACACATTTTCAGTCTTTACTTAAGTGAACTGTTTGATCGACATTTCAGGCAAGAGTTTTAAGGAATGTCTCTATCCTGTCAAGTCCCTTTTTGATCGTCTCAAGCGATGTAGCGTATGAGAGACGTATATGCGTCGGAAATCCGAAATCGCTGCAGGGGATAACTGCGACATCATATTCGTCAAGAAGAATGTCCGCAAGACCGAAAACATCTTTAACGGCCGTTCCCTTATGTGACATCTTAAATGTCTCGCTCACGTCAACAAAGGCATAAAAAGCACCCGTGGGCTTTATCATCGAAACGTGAGGCATGGCGTCGATCCTTTCGAATGTGTATACGCTCCTCTTTTTGAATTCTTCCTTCATGGCCGCAACCGTTTCCTGAGGACCTTTAAGTGCCTCGAGCGCAGCCTTCTGTGCGATCGAATTGGGGTTGCTGGTCTGATGTGACTGAATGCTGCCCATGGCCTTTGCAAGTTCCTTGCTTGAGCCTGTGTAACCGATCCTCCATCCGGTCATGGAATAGCTCTTTGCCATACCGCTGACTGTGATCGTTCTCTTATAAATCTCATCTGAAAGAGATGCGATGCTCACGAACTCTTCGTTTGTATAGACAAGGTTCTCATACATCTCATCCGCGATGCAATAAATGTCCTTCTTGATGACCACATCGGCAAGAGCCTGAAGCTCCTCTCTTGAATAGAGCATACCGGTAGGGTTGTTGGGTGTATTGAGTACAAATGCCTTTGTGCGGGGAGTGATCGCAGCCTCGAGCTCTTCGGCGCTTATCTTGTAGCCGTTCTCCTTGCGGCACTGAACATAGACGGGTGTTCCGCCCACAAGCTTGATCATCTCGGGATACGAAAGCCAGTAAGGCGCAGGGATTATCACCTCATCACCGGGATCCACGATCGCAGAGAAAACGTTGGTGAGCGAATGCTTTCCACCGTTACTGATAACGATCTGGGAAGGCTCGTAATCTATCTTGTTGAACTTCTTGAACTTCTCGCAGACAGCTTCCTTAAGTTCAGCGATTCCCGAAGCCGCAGTATACTTGGTAAATCCGTCGTTGATCGCCTTAACCGCGGCGTCGCAGATGTTCTTCGGAGTGGGGAAATCAGGCTCTCCCGCACCGAAGCTGACCACGTCTCTTCCGGCTGCTTTAAGCTGCTTAGCCTTGTCGCTTATGGCAAGTGTTGACGAAGGTTTTACCCCTGCTGCTCTTTTTGACAATTCAAGTGACATTTTATACACCCTTTCTTCATCCCTTACGGGATGTTTAATTTTTTATTATTCTTTCTTTTTCGGTCGGCATTTTTCACCATATTTTACTGTATATATTTAAAGATTACAACATTTTATTTCATTCATATATAATTTTATTCATATCAACGTATTACATTCATTCCCGACATTTTAATTCATTAAGGAATGCTCGGTGTGGATTGCTATTTGATGAATTCCATTCCTTTCGGATGTATTTTTATTCATTTTACACCCACACTGTCTAGGAAACATCTTTACATGAAATTTCCCCGTACATATTTCGTACGGGGAAAGCTTTTTCATTTTGCGTAATCGGTTACTCTTGATTCCCTGATGACATTGACCTTTATCTGTCCGGGGTATTCAAGCTCCGCTTCGATCTTCTTGGAGATGTCGCGTGCAAGAAGTACCATATTGTCATCATTGATCTGTTCGGGAACGACCATAACTCTTACTTCTCTTCCGGCCTGGATGGCGAAAGATTTCTCGACTCCCTTGAAGCTTCCGGAAATATCCTCGAGCTGCTTGAGCCTTGTTGTGTAAGTCTCAAGGGTCTCTTTTCTCGCTCCCGGTCTTGCTGCCGAGATAGCGTCTGCAGCCTGAACTATGCATGCAATAAGCGACTGGAATTCTACATCGCCGTGATGTGCCTCAACGGCGTTGATAACGATAGGTGATTCCTTATACTTACGGCAAAGATCGACACCGATCTGAACATGGGTTCCTTCCATTTCCTGATCGATCGACTTACCGATATCATGCAACAGTCCCGCACGCTTCGCAAGTCTAACGTCAAGGCCAAGCTCTCCTGCGAGTTGTCCCGCAAGAAGCGCAACCTCGACAGAATGCTTAAGTGCGTTCTGACCGTAGCTGGTACGAAATCTCATCTTACCAAGCAGTTTGATAAGTTCGGGATGAACATTGTGAACACCGGCTTCAAGAGCGGCATTCTCACCGGCTTCCTTAATTGACTGTTCAACTTCTTTTCTGGCCTTTTCAACCATCTCTTCGATTCTTGTGGGGTGTATGCGGCCGTCCACAATAAGCTTCTCGAGAGCGATCCTTGCGACCTCTCTTCTGATGGGATCAAAACCCGAAATAACCACAGCCTCGGGAGTATCATCGATGATAAGATCGATGCCCGTAAGTGTTTCAAGGGTACGGATGTTGCGGCCTTCACGACCGATAATGCGTCCCTTCATCTCATCACTTGGTAACTGTACAACCGAGATGGTCGCTTCTGCGACATGATCAGCGGCAGTTTTCTGGATGGCGTTGATGACCAATTCCTTAGCCTTCTTGTCCGCTTCATCCTTTGCTTTCTGCTCAAGATCCTTAATAAGTACAGCAGTTTCATGTTTTACTTCATCTTCGACTGTTTTGATAAGATATTCCTTGGCTTGTTCGGAGGTCATTGACGAGATCTTTTCTAATTCCTGAATCTGTCTGTCACGAGCTTCCTGTTGTTCGCTCATGATCCTTTCGAGTTCCAGTTCTTTAGCTGCGATCTTCGCTTCTTTCTTTTCTGCGGCTTCGAGCTTGCGGTCAAGGTTTTCTTCCTTCTTCAATACGCGCTGTTCGTAGTGCTGAACTTCAGCGTTACGAGCTCTGACCTCTTTATCGAGTTCTTTCTTTGCGCGGATAGATTCTTCCTTGACTTCAACCAAAGCCTCACGTTTTTTGGCTTCGCCGGCCTTAGTGGCTTCTTCGATGATCTCCTTTGCCCTGCTCTGCGCAGTACCGATGGTTGCTTCATCCTCCCTATTCTTACGGGCGATAACAACCTTTGAGGCGATCAGCCATGCTGCCACTGCTCCAACGAGGAGACCGCAAACGGCGCAAATAGCTTCAATCAAGAACAAGTCCCTCCTGGAAAATATTTTGTTGTCATTATAGCGGTAACACCACTACAACATTTTTATTCTATATTTAATATTTGGGAGTGTCAAGGAAAAATATAATTTTCTAAAAAAAGAAAGCTTCCCGATAAACAACGGGAAGCTTGAGAAGTGACGAATAGGGGAATCGAACCCCTGTTTCCGCCGTGAGAGGGCGGCGTCTTAGCCTCTTGACCAATTCGCCATCACAACCGCATCAGCTTACATAATACCGTCGTGCCGTCAGGCACCTCTGTTTCGCGTCAGCAAGATGTATATTATCATACCCCAAACAGGAATGCAAGACTTTTTTTTGCTTATGCAAAAAACAATCCGGGGTCTTCATTCATATCACATAGTAAACATGTCAGAGAACGAGATCTGCTCGGAATCGGGAAGATCTTTAAGAATCCCGAGTTCATCCATCAGATGTACTATCGTATCGCTCACCTTACAGCTTCTCTTAAAATCATTTTTTGAAAGGAACTGCTTTTTTGAAGAGACATCTTCTATCATCTCGGCGGCTTTTTCTCCGAGACCCTGCAGCGTCACAAGTGAAGGCATGAGTGCCCCGTCCACAATGATAAAATGACGGGCCTTTGCACGATAAATGTCTATGGGCACGAAATTAAAGCCTCTCGCATAAAATTCCAACACGAGATGCATATCGTCGAGTTCTTTGTCATCTCTGGCGGTTCTGTTGACCTTCGGAACGCTCTTGTTAAGAGCAAGCCTTCTGAGGAGTTCTTCTTTTCCGAGCGCCATCTTCTCGTAATCGAAGCCTGTGGCTCTGATACTGAAGAACGCCGCATAATATGCGAGCGGATGATATACCTTAAAATGCGCGATCCTGAATGCCATGACCATATACGCGCAGGCATGTGCCTTCGGGAACATGTATTTGATCTTTTTGCATGAATCGATATACCACTGCGGAACATCGTTATCAATCATCGCCTGCTCCATCTCCGGTTGAAGTCCCTTGCCCTTACGAACGGATTCCATGGTTTTGAATGCAAGACCCGGCTCAAGACCTTTGGAGATCAGGTAGATCATGATATCATCACGCGTACAGATGGCTGTTTCAATCGTACAGTCTCCGTTCTTGATATAATCGCTCGCGTTATTTGTCCAAACGTCGGTTCCGTGAGAAAGACCCGAAATCTTAACCATGTCCGAAAACGTCTTTGGCTTTGCGTCCTTAAGCATCTGCATGACGAAATTGGTTCCGAGCTCCGGCAGGCCAAGACATCCGAGGTCGATCCCGTCAATATCCTTCGGATCCGCGCCGATCGCTTCCGTCGAAGCAAAGAGTGACAATACTTTGGGATCATCCATGGGTATCGTTTTAACATCAACGCCGGTGAGATCCTCAAGCATCCTGACCATGGTCGGATCGTCGTGACCGAGTATATCGAGTTTCAGGAGGTTATGATCAATCGAATGGTATTCGAAATGAGTCGTAATGATCGGGCTGGTAAGGTCGTTGGCAGGGTGCTGCAGAGGCGTGAACGAGAAAATGTTCTCGCCGTGAGGAAGTACGACGATACCGCCCGGGTGCTGACCCGATGTACGTCTCACCCCGACACACCCATCGGCAAGTCTTTCTTTTTCAACGGTGCGCATCTGAATCCCGCGTTCCTCATAATATTTGGAAACGATTCCGAATGCCGTCTTCTCCGCAAGAGTACCTATCGTTCCGGCGCGGAATGTCTGTCCTTTACCAAAAATAACCTCGGTATAGTCGTGAGCCTTACTCTGGTACTCTCCCGAGAAGTTAAGGTCGATATCAGGTTCCTTGTCACCGTAGAATCCGAGGAATGTCTCAAAGGGAATGTTCTGTCCGTCCTTAACAAGCTGCTTTCCGCAAACCGGGCAAACCTTGTTGGGAAGGTCAAACCCCGATCTGTTTGAATATTCTTTACAGATATCCGAATCGAATTCACTGTAGTGACACTCCGGGCAATAATAATGAGGAGGCAACGGGTTGATTTCGGAGATTCCCGCCATTGTTGCAACAAACGACGAACCGACCGAACCACGGGATCCGACGAGGTAACCATCCTCATTTGATTTCCAAACGAGTTTCTGCGCGATAATGTACATAACCGCGAACCCATTCTTTATGATCGAATCGAGCTCATGTTCAAGGCGGCTCGAAACAGCTTCCGGTAACACATCACCGTACATTGAATGCGCTTTATTCTCACATATCTCACGAAGTGTCTTGTCCGAATCTTCAATGACGGGCGGACATTTATCAGGACGAACCGGATCTATCTTCTCGATCGAATCGAAAATCTTGTTCGGATACTCAACAACGACTTCATATGCGCGTTTCTCACCGAGATATGCACATTCGCTTAGCATCTCGTCAGTGGTGTGAAGGAACAGCGGTGCCTGTTCGTCAGCATCCTTGAACCCCTTTGAAGCCATAAGGATCCTTCTGTATACCTCATCCTCAGGATCGAGGAAATGCACATCGCATGTTGCTACACAGGGCTTGTTATCCCTTATCGCAAGCTCCGAAATTCTCATGTTAATGCGCTTTAGGTCTTCAACCGAATTAACATCGGGGAAACGAGGATCGTTTATCATATATGCATTGTTACCAACCTGCTGGATTTCGTAATAATCGTAGAAAGAAGCGATCCTGTCCACTTCTTCCTGTGGCTTGTTGGTTACTATGGAGCGGAACAGCTCTCCGGCTTCACAAGCCGAACCGACAATGATCCCCTCTCTGTTTTCACGCAGAAGGCTTTTCGGAATCCTCGGATGTCTTCCGAAATAATAAAGGTGGGCATAAGAAACCAGTTTGTAAAGATTCACTCTTCCGATGTCATTTTTGCATAAAAGGATTATGTGGTGCGACGGCATGTGACGGATGTCTTCTTCGCTGTATTTCCCGTCCTCGCCGCGTTTAAAGGTTCTTCCTTTTTCATCTGTCACTTCATCGACTTCATCGTCAACTATATAGCCCTCACAGCCGTAAACTATCCTGAAATCCTTTAGTCTTTCCTTTTCTTCATCCGAGAATTTTCCCCGCGTGAGTTCATGGAAAGCAACCGGGAATGCCTGAACCACACCGTGATCGGTGATGGCAATTCCTCTATGTCCCCATTCGAGAGCCCTTCTGACAAGCTTTTCGACAGGAATCACGCCGTCCATGTCACTCATCATGGTATGCGCATGAAGCTCAATCCTCTTTACCTCAGCATCGTCGTGGCGCTTATGTCTGAAGTCCTTAATGGTTTTGATGCCCTGTACCGACTGAATCGTAACCTCCCTATCGTAGGCATTGTAGTCGGCGACACCTTTGAGCATGATAAATTTTCCTTTTTGGATTTTGGGAAGAACCGCATCCTTCTCCTCGGGAGCAAGGAATATTTTCCCAAGTATCGAATCCGTAAAATCGGTAATGGCAAAGCTTACGAGAACTTTGCCTGTTTTTGTAAGGCGGTCTTCGCATTTCATGACCATGCCGCGGACAACAATAAGTCCGTTTGTTTCGGCAATTTCAGCGATCGTAACAGGGTCTCCTTCGAAATTTCTTCCATAGAAAATATCGGGATCATCGGCAAGCTTTTCGTTTTTCCATTTTGAACGGTTTCCTTTTGAATATGTTCCTTCCGATTTCGAGGCTTTTGAAGCCTTTCTTTCTTTTCCCGATCTGCCGTTCTTTGCCGAAGCCTCCGGAGCTGCCTTGACTTCGTTTACGATCTCAGCCTTCGATGTATCATTACCTGCTTTATCCTCAATATTCGTTTTTCCTGTCGGTACAAAATCAATATTATCCCGTTCATTTGCACTAATAATCACTTCAGGGGTGCCGTTTGCCGAAGGAGTGACAGATATGCCGTACTCCTCCTCATCGGGCAGAATGTCATTGTCCCAGTCATCAAGAGACGCAAGCGAAGGTATATTGTCCGCCTGCTTATCCTCTTTCCTTATGACTCGAACCACCTCGTCGCGCCGCGATCTGTCGATCTTCTCGGGTTCATGATACTTGAATTCAACCTTGACTTCGATATCGAACCTTTCTTTCCAATAGTCGATTATCGTTGCCGCAAGTATACTCTGCTTTTCTCTAACGATGTAGTTTTCTTCGACATCAACGGTGATCACACGATCCTTAGCGGTGACACGTGAATTTCTGTATATGGTAGCGAGCAAACCGCTCTTCGCTCCAATCTCCTCTGCCATGTAAAGCCTGTACTTTTCCCACATGGTTTCGAAATTCCCGTGATCTTCAAAACTAAATGCCACCTTAAGGTTAACAAGCCTGCCCGCTCTCGAAAAGACAGTATCAAAAAGCGCTTTTTCCATGCCGGACACCTGAAGCCCCGTGATATACTTATTGCTCACGGCATAAACAATCACTTCATCCGCATCCGGAAGTGCAGTAACCGAGCTAACCTCAGCCTTGGAAAAAACATTATGTAATTCATTTTCCGCTTCAAGGGTAGGAAATGCTTCAAAGAACAACATATGAATCAAGCTCCTTTTTAAGTTCGCCGAGGATCTCATTCTCCGGCACTTTCCTGATAATTTCCCCGTGTCTGAAGATAAGTCCCATTCCGTTTCCGCCCGCAACTCCGAGATCCGCTTCTCTCGCTTCGCCGGGACCGTTTACCGCGCATCCCATGACAGCGACCTTAATCCCGAGATCGTAGTTTTCACAAAGCTTTTCAACTTTTGTGGCAAGTCCGACGAGATCGATCCTTGTTCTTCCACAGGTGGGACAAGCAACAACATCGATTCCGCCTTTTCTGAGTCCGAGCGTTTTCAAAATTCTCTTTGCCGTCACTACCTCAAGTACCGGATCGGCCGTCAGGCTGACTCTGACGGTGTCACCTATTCCGTTTCCGAGTATCATACCGATGCCGACCGAAGATTTGATGATTCCGCAAGTCGGAGTCCCGGTTTCGGTAATACCGACGTGAATGGGATGATCGGTCATCCCCCTCAAAAACTCATGGGCTTCCACCGACATCATGGTGTCGGATGATTTAATGCTGATTACGATATTACCGAAATCAAGCTCCTCAAGAATCCTGACGTTGCGGATAGCGCTTTCTGCAAGTCCTTTTGCAGTGACTCCTCCGTATTTTTCAACAAGTTCTTTTTCGAGCGAACCGCTGTTGACCCCGACTCTGATCGGTATTCCGCGCTTTGACGCTTCACTCACAACAGCTTTGATATTCTCAATCGAACCGATATTGCCGGGATTGATCCTGATTTTGTCGGCTCCGTGTTCCATTGCCATGATGGCAAGTCTGTGATCAAAATGTATGTCTGCGACAAGAGGGATGTTTATTTTCTCTTTTATTTTGTCGATAGCCCTCGCCGCAGCTTCATCGGGAACGGCACAGCGTATTATGTCACAACCCGCTTTTTCAAGTTCCTTTATCTGCGCAACGGTCGCAGAGACATCATCTGTCCTTGTATTGGTCATGGACTGAATCGCAATAGGATTGTCGCCACCGATCGCAACCGTTCCGATCTTTACTTCATGGGTCCTCATCCTGTCCATGTGCCCCTCCTTTTCTGATCAGACAAACAGTCTGAGTATGTCCTTAAAAAATATCAATATCGCAATTATCAGAAACATGATCACACCAACAAGATGAACTATTCCTTCTTTTTCGGGCGGCAAAGCCTTACGTCTGACAAGCTCTATGAGTGCAAGCAAAATCCTTCCGCCGTCAATCGCGGGAAGAGGCAAAAGGTTCATCACTCCAAGGTTGGCACTAAGAACAATGATCCAATTGATCAGGTTCATCAGAACTATGAATGCCCCTTCGTCCTCGGTGGCCGCAATGGTATTATCAAGTTCTTCAACTACTCTTACGGGACCTCCGACATCATCGGTCGAAAGCCTTCCTGTAAAGAGCATAACAAGGCTTTTGACAGTGCCGACGATATTGTAACGCAACTCGTAGAATGAGTATTTTATTACGTCCAGACCGCTTACCTCGGATCTGTAATTGCTGTTAAACGCTAGCCCGGCATCATAGTCCTCTATCATTTTCGGAATGACGGTATAATCGCTTTTGACCCCGTTTCTTTCGATTGTTAAAACAATGGGATCTGCTGTAAACGGGTAATGTCCCACATAATCATAAAGCTCGTTTCCTGTCGAGATCGGAGTCCCGTTGACGGCTACTATGATATCATCAGTCCTGATACCCGCTTCATACATGGCCCCGTCTTTAACCGCATCCTTTATTGTTGCCCTGCTGCTGTCGACCATATATGAAAATCCAAGCTTATAAAGCCTGTTGTATTTTGGCGTAAACACAGTACTATATTCCTGACCGTCTCTCTCGTATGTGATCTCAATCGGACTTCCGTCTATTTCATGATAGCGAAGCTCAACCGCAAGCTCCCTTCCGAGGTGAACCGACATATCGTTATATCCGGTGATGATGTCGCCGGGACGAATGCCCGCTTCATACGCGGGACCGCCTTCGGTTGCTCGGATAACCTTCGGAGCGTCATAACCGACGAATCCGATAACTATCAGACTCACAAGAAATGCAAGTATAAAATTAAACGCAGGCCCCGCCAAGTAGATACAAAGTTTTATAAGAGGCTTTTTGCTGTTGATCGTTCTGTCGGGATCGACATCCGGATCCTGAGGGGAGGCCATCTGGCAAGCACCGCCGAACGGCAACAGCCTGATTGAAAAAACAGTTTCTCCTTTTTTGAAACTGCACAGTTTCGGACCAAAGCCCACAAAAAACTGGGGTACGGCAACATCGTACATCTTGCACATAAGAAAATGTCCGAATTCGTGAAAAACGATTATGATCCCAAGGATAAAAATCCCGACAATAATACTGATAACTGTATTCATGTGAAAACCACTTTAACGCATCCGTTTGGATTTAGGACGACATAACGGTTAAATTAACAAAACGCTACGACATGCTACGGATACGGACAAAATCAGAGCTTACTCACAATGCTTTCGGTGAGCTCCCTTGTACTTTTCTCAATCTCAAAAATATTGTTAAGCGAAGGTTCCTTTTCTGCCTTTACACTTCTCATACACTCTTCTATTATATCATATATTTCAAGGAAACTGATCCTTCCGCTGAGAAACGTCGCAACAGCCGATTCGTTCGCAGCATTAAATACGGTACACATTCCGCTTCCTTTTGAAGCTGCTTTCAGTCCGAGAGGAAGTCCCTTGAGAGCCTCCATGTCGGGGCTTTCAAAATGAATGGCTCCAAGTTTTGCAAGGCTCATGCGTTCAATGGGAGATTCAAGCCTTTCGGGATAATAAATCGCGTGCTGGATGGGTATCCTCATATCGGGCGGCGCTATCTGTGCCATGATCGAGCCGTCCTTAAATTCAACGGCTGAATGAATGATACTTTCGGGTTGAATCACAACCTCAATATCTTCTACCGGAATATCAAAAAGCCAGCGTGCCTCCATGACCTCCAATGCCTTGTTGACCATTGTAGCGGAATCTATGGTGATTTTTTTGCCCATAGCCCAATTCGGGTGACAAAGTGCGTCAGCGGCTGTCACATTTTGTAATTCCGCGCGGCTTTTCCCACGGAACGGACCTCCCGAGGCCGTCAGAAGAATTTTGGCAACTTCTTCCTTCTTACCGCATTCAAGACATTGCCAAATAGCACAATGCTCGCTGTCGATAGGACGGATGAAATGCGACTTGTTCCACTTATGAGAAGTGATCAGATGACCCGCGCACACCATCGTCTCTTTATTTGCAAGCGCTATATCGCATCCCGCATCCATGGCGGCAAGGGTGGGCTCGATCCCGATCATTCCGACAATTGCTGTCACCACAAGCGCTTCGCGACCACCGCAAACCGCTGTTTCGCAAAGTCCTTCCATACCCGTCAGAATTCTGACCGAAACATCATTAAGGCGGGTCTTCAGCTCTTTTGCTGACGCTTCATCGAACATGCAGCAGATTTCAGGCTTATATTTCCTGACCTGTTCTTCCATGATGTCAACGCTTTTATATGCGGCAAGAGCCTTAATCCTGTATCCACCGCGCTTTTCGATAATTTCTGTAGTCTGTGTTCCGATGGAACCCGTCGAACCAAGAATCACTATATCTTTCATATATTCTTATCCTATAAACCTCAAAAGAAAATAAATAATGGGTGCGACAAAGATGACACTGTCGAACCTGTCAAGAATCCCACCGTGACCGGGGATCAGCCTTCCGTAGTCCTTGATATTTTTATTACGTTTGATCGCCGAAGCGGCCATGTCCCCGATCATCGATACAACAGAAGCCACGGCGCTGACTATCGTAAAAAGAAGCACGGGATTCGAATATACACCCGAAAGATCATCCTTAAATATTAGTGAATAAACAAAACCGATGAGTGTCGATCCGACAATCCCACCGATGCATCCTTCAACGGTTTTCTTCGGTGAAAGAATAGGCGCGATCTTATGCTTTCCGATAAGTATCCCCGTCAGGTAAGCCATCGTGTCGGCTCCCCATGAGGCAATGAATATGAGCCATACACTATATGCGCCACCGTCGGAAATTCTGAGTCTGTATATATACGACATTGTGAGAGCCACATAAAAGAATCCAAAAAATACAGCTGTTATCTGCTCAGAATTAAATTTTGGAAATGCCAGGACATAAACGGCCAGCAGCACAATAAGAAAGGCTCCCGCAAGAACAGGCAAAACTCCTCCCAAATCCGAGCATGCCTCTATCACCGTAAAATTCTGCGCACATTCCATGACCGAAAACCAAAGTGCCATCGCTCCAAGATATCCGACCATACCGACAGCCTTCTTATGAACATCAAAGATCCTGTATAGCTCCATCAGACCTATGAGTGTGACGGATAACAGTATTCCGAAAAGTACATAACCTCCCAGAATCATAGAAAGGATCGTTACGATCATAAGAACTGTAGAGCTCCCGAATCTTACCCAAAAAGAATGCTTTAATCCGCTTTCTTTATTTGTCATGTATCCACCTCACACAATTAATTCTTTGAAGTTTCGGATCCGAATCTTCTGTCTCTGCCACTGTAATACTCGATTGCCTTTATAAGCTCTTTCTTGTCAAAATCAGGCCAGAGAACATCGGTAAAATACAGTTCCGAATATGCAGACTGCCACGGCAGAAAATTCGAAAGCCTGATCTCACCGCTGGTACGTATGACAAGATCGGGATCGGGCATGTCATACGTATCAAGATACTCCGAAAGCATTTCTTCGGTGATGTCGTCAGCCACAAATCTGCCGCTGTCATAATCCGCAAGCATTTTCCTGAAAGCCCTCACAATCTCATCCCTTCCGCCGTAGTTAAGCGCTACGGTGAAACAGAGACCTGTATTTGAAGCCGATTCACGCGTAAGTGTCACAATGCTTTCCCGAAGGTCATCGTCAAGTCTCGTGATATCGCCGATGACACGCACTCTCATATTATTCTTTCTGCTGCGTTCGAGGCAGTTCTTCATGTATTTGCGCAGCAGATCCATCAGCGTCGCTACCTCGCTTTCCGATCTTTTCCAATTCTCGGTCGAAAAAGCATATACAGTCAGGTATTTGATTCCGAGCGACCACGCATCATCGCATATCTGTTCAACGGTCCTGCTTCCCGCTGAATGACCGGCGCTCCGGGGCAATAATCTTTTTTTTGCCCACCTGCCGTTTCCGTCCATGATTATCGCCACATGGGCGGGAATCTTAAGCTCTGAGAGCTCTTCACTTTTCCTTTTTGCCAAAACTCAAACTCCTCTTTGCAAGCGGATTGGAACCGCTTCAAATTTCTTGCAAATACATGACTTTGTACCGGACTTGTCAGTATCTCACACAAAGATGGTCGGGAATGCTTCCACTCCCGACCACCTTTTTCACCTGCGGGACATCATACCGTCATGATCTCTTTGCTCTTGCTTTCAATCATCTTGTCAATGTCGCCGACGTTCTTCTCCGTTATTTTATTAATATCTTCCTCAATCTGCTTCTGAACATCCTCAGAAATCTCGGATGCTTTTCCAAGCTTCTTTGCGAGGTCATTCGCATCACGTCTGATGTTTCTGATAGCAACCTTCGCGTCCTCGCCCTTCTTTTTTATATCCTTAACAAGTTCCTTACGTCTGTCCTCAGTAAGTTCAGGGAACACAAGTCTGATTACTTTTCCGTCATTCGTGGGATTTATACCGATTTCTGCCATATTTATGGCTTTCTCGATTTCTTTGATCATCTTGGATTCCCACGGCTGGATCTGGATGATCCTTGCCTCGGGAACTGACACATTCGCCACCGCATTGATGGGTGAAGGCGTTCCGTAATAATCAACCCTGATCTTGTCGATCAGATGAGGATTTGCACGACCGGCTCTTACCGATGCGTACTCTTCGGTAAGCACATCAATAGTCTTCTTCATCTTTTCTTCAAATACCTTAAATCTCTCGTCCATTAGTAAACCTCCTCTTTAAGTGCTGTTTATCCGCTTTTCAAATCCTTATAACGGCTCAATCAACGGTAACAACGGTTCCCGTCTTTTCACCCGCTGCGCTTCTCACTATCGAATTATCCTCATTAAGCGAGAAGATAAGAAGCGGCATCTTGTTCTCGCTGCACAATACCGCCGATGTGGCATCGATAACCCCGAGTCCCTTATCGATCACTTCTTTAAGCGATATCGTATCATATTTCACGGCAGTGGGATCCTTTTCCGGATCGGCCGTATATACACCGTCAATGGACTTAGCCATCAGAATGCTCTCGCAGTCAAGCTCAATGGCGCGAAGTGCGCAAGCCGTGTCTGTCGAGAAATAAGGATGACCCGTTCCTCCCGCGAGGAAAACAACTCTTCCGTTTTCAAGGTCCTCTAAAACATCGTCCTTATTAAAGAGCTTTGCAATATCGCCGCAGATAAACGGTGTATATACACGAGTCTTAACTCCTACCGTTCGGAGAACTTCCGACATAAACACACAGTTCATGACCGTGGCAAGCATTCCGACCTGATCCGACTTAAGTCTGTCAATACCACCGCCGGTCCTGCCTCTCCAAAAATTGCCGCCACCGATAACGACAGCCACCTGCGTACCGCTCTCAACAACCTTCTTTATCTGTTTTGCGACGGCAAGACACGTGGCATCGTCAAAGCCTGTCTTTTTTTCGGCAGCGAGAGCCTCACCGCTGAGCTTTATCATAATCCTGTTAAAACGTGCCATATTGATCTCCTCATTAGAAGCGGTTTTAACCGCTTCTGTTTCATCGCCGAATACCCGACCATGTACCAAGGTTCTCATTAGAAGCGGTTTTAACCGCTTCTGCTTCATCGCCGAATACCCGACCATGTACCAAGGTTCTCTTTAGAAGCGGTTTTAACCGCTTCTGCTTCATCGCCGAATACCCGACCATGTACCAAGGTTCTCTTTAGAAGCGGTTTTAACCGCTTCTGCTTCATCGCCGAATACCTCTCACATTCTCCGTTACCGGATGATCATTCAAAAATATCGTCCACGCTGACAGATGAATAAACCAAAGAACAGAAGCCTTCAAGAATAGCACCGTTGTTCATCTGAACAGATTTTGCCTTGACATTTCCTTTGATGATAGCCGTCGAATCAATAACAATGGGACCCTGTATATCAAGCTCACCCTTAACGGCACCGGCTACAACCGCAGAACCCGCCTTTATATCGCCGACAACCACAGTTCCGAGGCCGACTTTGACTGTACCTTCGCTGTCGATATTACCATTAAGTCTCTTGGCACTGACAAAGACATCGGACGCGGTGGAATTACCTGCAACATTACCTGAGATTGTGAGTTTTCCGACGCACTCTATATCGCCGTTAATGGTACCCATGACATTGAGAGAACAATCGGAAATTATCGAACCGTTAATGGTTGTTCCCTTAGTGATGACAGTAACCTGATCGTCATTTGAAGTGCTTCTCGCAGGCGCCTTGGCAGCGCTTTCATCAAGTCCCTTGAAAGTCGGAGCGGGAGCCGCAGCCGCTTCCTCAGTTGCAGCGACAAGCGTATCTGCCGGTTCTTCCGGCTCAACCATGATTTCGGGTTCCCCGATCGAGGGAAGTACATTGTCATCATCGGTCGCGATTTTTTCTTCTTCGGGCACGGGTGCTTCCTCCGTTTCCGGTTTGATTTCTCCGGTAACGCCCTCAAAATCATATTTTTCGTCAACTACAGCGATGTCATCACTATCGTTGCTTCCGTCATAAAGACTTTCAAGCAGGGAAGCATCTACCTCCTCATCCGCAGTAACATTAACAAGATCATCCGCGCTGTTGTCGGAATCCGTGTTGATATCCTTGAAAAAACCCATATTAGCCTCCTCTTACACAGTATTCAATGTAATCTTAAAACATTATATTATAACAACAAAAAAAAGTCATCCATTTATTCAGAAAAAAAAAGCGGCCGACATTTCTGTCAACCGCTGATAAGCTTATAACAATGCCTCGGAAAAAGTCATTAAACATGACGTGACGAACCCGAGAACGATCGTCCGCCCGACGAATGCGAGGACCCGCCGCCGGATGACGACTCACGTTTTACTCTTGAAACAGTCTTATACAGGAAGAAATCACGTGAGTTCCTGAGATTAAAACTGCCGGGAACGATATAATCCGAAGCCTCGGTCTTGATCGCAACGCTCTTTAACTTACTCTTAAGAGAGCTTACTCTGATAAGTCCGATGATAAAACCGATCACAATGAAAATAACAATTCTGAATATCCACTGCTTAACCTGTCTCGAGCCGTAACCGTCAAACAGTTCACCGACTTCTCTGATGTATATGTCAAGGACTGCATCAAAGTTGTTGTTATGGAAGTCGGTCATCATGTCGTCAAGTATGGATTCCCTGTCGTCATAAGCAACCACATCCTTTATTGCGTCAACAGACTGTATCGAAACGGATCTGTCTGCCATCGTAAACATAAAGATGATGCCGTCATCCGAGTATCTTCCGCCATCGTCAAAATTCATGTTATAAAAGTCAATGGCGTATAATTCGGTTGCTTCAAGTTCATCCGAAATTTTATATCTCGGGTCATCCGGACGATCCACATCAAAAACGGCAACAACATCGGCACCGTATTTATCACTTAAGTTCTGAAGGCGGTTTTCGAATTCCGCTTCCTTTTCATCGCTGATAAAATCACCGAAATCAAACAGCTTTTGATATCCGGTCGATCCCTTGCCAATCTTCGAATCGTCCGCTTTTGCCACTCCTACGAAAAGGAATATGCTTGCTGCTGCTGTCAAAAGGGTGGCAAGCATGAGAGATCTTAAAATCTTTTTCACAGTCTTGTCCTCCTTTCTACAGTATGCCGATCAGGTGAAGTAAGAACCATACTCCGCCGGTAATAACGGTTCCGATAGCGGCCGTGGAGAAAAGATACTTTTTATAAAGTCCCTTATCGCACGGAAGGTTGCCTACAAACTTACCTGTCTGACCATTCATGGCGAATACAAACTTCTCGCCGTTCCATGTGGTATTCATTATCCAAAGAGGAAGAAGCGCATAGCGTGTTCTTCCCTTACTGAGACGGATGTTGTTGGCTTCGGTCGTAAGTGTTGTGTACTCGGACGCGGTTGCTTTGAAGGCAGCCTCCGTACTTGTACGGATGCGTCTGTTGGCACGTTCGATCGAATCTTCGGGTGAAACATCGTACTTATCGGCACAGTATCCCGCAAGATAAGCCGACTGGAACTCGACACCCTCTTTTACGTTAAAGGGTTCAACCGAATCCATAAGCGCATCGTCCATTTTTTCGGAACCGTCAACGGGGATGTCTGCAAAAGACATGCTGCCGGAACGAAGAACCCTGTAGTAACTCGTCTCGGTTACGTCATACTGTCCGGAGGTGTATCGATGAACCTTGGTTCCCTTAAATACCATATTGGCATCCGCATCCGAATCAAAGATCCAGAAAGGAACATAAACGCCTTTGATCTCGTCTATGTGGTTCTGATCCTTGAATACTCTCGGAAGAAGCTTCTTGTCCTGAAGATGCTTATTGAATGCCTCTTTAGCGGCTTTTTTATCCAGTTTGAAAGGAATAACAAAATCGGGTTTCAAACCGCCGACGAAACCTGCCGTCATGACAATGGGATTGTCACAGAAAGGACAGGATGATGCGGTTGTTGTGGAATCGAAAGTGATCTTCGCTCCGCAGGATTTGCATTCGTAACTGATCATTCCGGATGCTTCGGCATCTCCCCATTCGAGTCCGGCCTTGGTATCCCACGAAAGATCGTCGTTCACGGTATCTTCGGAAATGGCGTCATCCATCTCCTTAAGCGTCTCCATCTCAAATTCGGTATCGCAATACGGACATTTCATCTTTCCGACGGTACTGTTGTACTCTATTGCACCCGAACAGCATGGACACTTGTATTCAAGTAATGCCATATTTTCTCCCCTTTCCCTGACACAAATGACATCATTCTCTTGATCTGTCAGCAAAGAATCGTGCACCGGATGGCATTCGTCTATCGCACACAGACACCCCGGGTGTTCCGAGCGGAACACTCGGGGTGTTTAACGCATGTGTCAGGATTATATTATATGATTATGTTCTGGGCGAACCACAGTTACTGCAGAACTTACCCGTGTTGACCGTTCCGCACTTACATGTCCAATTGCCTGCGGGAGCGGGTGCGGGTGTACCGCAATTGCTGCAGAATTTGCCGGTGTTGACCGTTCCGCAGCCACATGTCCATGAACCTGCAGCGGGTGCTGCGGGAGCCGCGGGCGCTGCAGCCTGTTGCTGCTGTCCCATGGCAAAGAGATTTTGCGCGTTCATTCCGCCGGCCTGGGCTGCCATACCCATGCCCATAAAGCCTGTCATGGCACCGGCCGAGTTCTTGGCTGCATCCTGCATAGCCTGGCTCTGTGCGCCGACAAGCGTAGCGGCTGCCATGGTGGGATCGCGGTAGATAGCGTTCCTCTGTGCCTGACGGATCATCTCCTCATCCTGAGGATCCGCATTGATCGAATTAATGTTGAATGTATGAAGCGTAATACCGCGGTTGTTGGTCCACTTCTCAACAAGAACTTCGCGAAGAGCCTTCTCAAGCTCAAGCGTATGACCTGCGATTGAGCTGTATCGGATGCCCTGATCGGATATCTTGCTGAATGCGGGCTGAAGTGCCGCAAGAAGCTCACTCTTGAGCTGAGCGTCAATTTCCGAACGATCGTAAGTATTGGTCACATTACCGCAAACATTCGTGTAGAAAAGAAGCGGATCGGTGATCTTGTAGGAATAAACGGCATTACATCTCATCCTGATGTCGATGTCGAGACCGATGTTTGTGTCAACCACTCTGAAAGGCACGGGACTCGGGGTTCCGACCTTATTATCGATTATTTCCTTTGTATTGAAATAATAAACTCTCTGATCCTTGCCTGTGTCGCCACCGTAGGTGAAACGCTTTCCGAAAGCCTTAAAGGAATCTATGATGCTTTTTCCGAGGCTGCCGGCAAAGATGCTGGGCTCCGATGATGTGTCATAAGTGAATTCGCCGGGCTCCGCACAGAATTCAACAACCTTACCCTGATCAACAATGATCATACACTGACCGTCCGCAACACAGATACCGCTTCCGTTGCTGATGATGTTGTCGCTTCCCTTTGTGTTCGAAGAACGGGATCCGATCATCTTCTGACCTTTAACAACAAGGATGTCCTTGTCTATTGCCTCGCAATAAAAGAATTCTTTCCACTGATCGGCAAGAACGCCGCCGGCTGCTCCGAGAGCTGCTTTGATAAGTCCCATGTGTAAACTCCTTTCGATTGTCCTTATAAAGATGCCGTTGATGTCGGCACCATTTTTTATTATATGTTTTTTCTCCGTTTTACGCAACATAAACATGCTTATACAAAAGGCGATCAATATCCTCCGGATCTCCGAAATACGATACTGTAAATCGCTCATTTCCGACCTTTTATCGGAAATGAGCGATTTTGTGGCTTACTTAAATCCGTAGCCCTGCGATCAGGGCATGATCTCATCTATACGGTAAATATACTTAACTCCCTTCTGTTCCCCTGTTTCCGTCTTATCAATGCCGTCATCTACGGTACCCATAGTGATTTTTACCCGTTCCATCATGTCGCTTAAATCTCCGTCAAGCACATCTACTATCTTCTGTATCCCCTGCTCATTAAACTCCTTCATTCCGTCAGCAAGCGTACCGGAACCGTCTTTTAATTGTTTTACACCGGAATTAAGGGCAGTCACGCCTGTTTCAAGGGCTCCGACGCCGGTGTTCAGATCACTCGCACCGTCCGAAAGAGCTTTTGTTCCGTCCTCGAGCGACGCTGCTCCATCCTTTAATGAGCCCGCGCCTTTTGCGGCTTTTTCAACTCCTGCCGTATATGTTTTGAGACCCGTGTAAAACGTATTGTAATCATCAAGAGATGCTTTGAGCCCGATCACTTTTTTTGCTCCTTCGGAAGCGACCGCAAGCTTACCCTGAACTTCATCACCGGCCATATTCTCTGCTATCAGAGCTTCAATCTTCTCGTCCGTTTTCTGTGAGATCATAAGCTGTATCTCTTCGGTCTTCATTTTTTCTTCTACTGCAACTTCAGTAAACTTTGTCGCAGTCTCCGGATCCTGACTTTCAAAATTACTGAACACAACAGCCGCTATCTGTGCTTTAACGCCTTCGGTAACCTGTGCGGTAATATAGTCGCGGTTTGCCTCCACAGCAGCGGTGACATTTTGAAGTGCCTGTTCATAAACATTTGTCTCATCAAGCGAGGCTATGACCGAATCAAGAATATCGCCGTAATTGTCAACGGTCATTTGAGGGATATCGAGACCTGCTGCAGAAAGCTCTGCCCCGGCTGTTGCAAGAAGACTTTCAAATACCTTCTTGGCACCACAGTTAAGCGTTTCATTGTTTGAAACGAGTGTCGAAAGACCCGACTCAAGATCTGATGCTCCGTTTTTCAGGGCTTCGGCACCGTTATCAACTTCTTGGGTTCCTGCATAAAGCGCCTTTGCTCCGTCCGAAAGCGTACCAACACCATCTGCCATTACCGAAATTTTGTCAAGCAATGTGCAAAGTCCGTCATAAAGGATCTTTGATCCGTCCGAAAGATCGTCGGCAGCTTTTGAAAGTGCATCGATCCGGTCAGCCGGAATATCGAGTGAAGATAGTTCGGTAAGATCGAAGCTGTCGAGCATGTCGTTTGTCACAAGAGTAAGAGTCATGTTAAGCTCAAAATTCTTAACATCGGCGCTTATTTCAAAATGATCGGGAATATCGATCATTTCACCTGCGACTCCAAGAGCATCACCCATACCGGGGAATGCGATCCCTGCCGCGATATAACGGCTGCCGTCATCAAACAGTTTCCCGTTTGTGACCGATACATTGCCGAACACATTTTTATCGAGAACCATTCCGGTAAAGACTGCATAAGGAACGTTTATTCTTTCCTCTTTTCCGTTTATTACCACATCTTTATACTCATCATTCCTGTAATCATACCTTATTACGACATGACCGCTCTTTCCCGCGATCCCTTGCGCAGTTACGGGATGTCCGTCAAGTGTATATCCTACTTTTATCGACAACGGAAGTTCCCGCTCGGTACACTCCCGCCCGTCATAGATCACTTTGTTTACGGTCCCGTCGGTATCTGAGAATACATAAACCATTTCGTTTTCGTCTGCGGTTCCGGTCAGAGCTGATGTTAAAATGCTCTCACTCCCGGCTGTTACCGTATTCTCTTCTTTATTGTCATCTGCTTTTTCTTCCGCCGTAACAATTGTTTCCGTCAGGTCAAGCTTTCCTGTTTCGGACCTGTTTTCGGCAAATGCATAAACAGCACCGCCCGCTCCCATTACCAGTACTGCCGCACCAAGGGCTGCAGCTATAACTTTGGTTTTATTCTTCTTCATGATCTAACCTCCTCTTTAGAAGCGGTTTTTAACCGTTTCTGATTCCTTGTCCAAAACTTAACCATGTACCATATTTCTCTCTTAAACCGTTCGTTCGTTATATGACACTTTGTGTTCATTGCTTTTTTCTATGTGCGTCATACCGACCGTTGTCTTACATACCGCCCTATCGCAAAGCATAAGCAACGCCGGAAGGATAAAAATAACCATCAACATACTTATAACTGCGCCACGTGCAAGAAGCATGCACATCGAACTGATAATGTCGATGTCTGAATAAACCGCAACTCCGAAGGTTGCCGCAAAAAGTCCCATTCCCGAAACTATTATCGAAGGGATTGAAGTTGCAAGCGCCGTATGAACAGCATTCTTTTTACCGGCTCCGCCGATTCTCTCCGTCTTGTAACGTGTGGTCATGAGTATCGCATAATCAACCGTTGCTCCGAGCTGTATCGTGCTTATACAGATAGGCGCTATAAAAGGCAGACTCTCTCCGAAATAGTGCGGCAATCCAAGATTGATGAAGATCGCGAGCTCTATTACCGCTATAAGCACGAAAGGCAAAGTAATACTCTTTTCGACAAGCGCGATTATCAGGAAGATCGCTGCGATCGAGATGATATTAACAACCCTGAAATCGTGATCGGTTGTCTCGATCATGTCCTTCATACAGGGCGCTTCACCGATGAGCATGCCGCTATTGTCATACTTTTTAAGGATCAGGTCGAGGCTGTCGATCTCTCGGTTTACCTCATCACTTGCAACCCTGTATTCGGAATTGACAAGCAACAGCTGCCATTTATCTCCTTTAAGTAACGATCTAACAGACTTTGGAAGGATCTCTTCGGGGACCTTTGAGCCGAGAACCGATTCAAGTCCGAGAACATATCTTACACCGTCAACGTTTTCCATTTCTTTTATCATGGAGCGAACATCACTGTCGGGAATACTGCTGTCAACAAGTAACATATGCGTCGACGCTATATCGAATTCCTCACTCAGCTTGCTGTTCGCGATAACATATTCCATGTCTTTCGGAAGTGAATCGCCCATATCGTAATAAACTTCATCGTTTGTTTTGCTGTATCCGTAATAAGCAGGAACCATAAGTACGGCAAAAACAGCAATAAAAACCGGAAAGATTTTTAAGAGTCCACCCACAAATCCATCCATTTTCGGAATTATCGAGCGATGACCTGTTTTTGCGAGCACCTTGTCAAACACAAGAATGAGTGCCGGCAGAACCGTAACACATCCGATAACACCGAGGATAACTCCCTTGGCCATTACAATACCGAGATCGCGCCCCATCGTGAACGACATAAAGCAAAGTGCGATAAAGCCGGCAACTGTGGTGACCGAACTACCGAGAACGCTTGTAAATGTATTACGTACAGCGATAGCCATTGCTTCCTTCCTGTCTTCGGTAGTTTTAAGCGATTCGTTATAGCTGTGCCACAAGAAGATTGAGTAATCCATTGTCACCGCAAGCTGGAGTACCGCAGACAAGGCTTTCGTAATGTATGAGATTTCCCCGAGGAAATAATTCGTTCCGAGATTGAGGATTATCATCATTCCGATAGAGGCAAGAAAAACGAAAGGAATGATCCAATTATCGAGTAAGAGCATCATTGCAAGAAGCGCAAGTGCAACCGCGATACCGACATAGATAGGCTCTTCTCTTTCACAAAGCTCTCTCAGATCCGTCACAAGTGCCGACATCCCGGAAACAAAGCACTGTTTTCCGGCCAAAGACCTTATCTCTTTGATCGCATCCATTGTTATATCAGCGGATGTCGAGCTGTCAAAGAAGACTGCCATCATTGTGGAATTACCCGTGTTAAATGCGCGGTATAACTTTTCAGGGAGCATCTCCATCGGAACCGACAGATCTGCAAATGTGTCGTACCATACACCACTCTCAACATGATCAACTTTTTCTATCTTCGCCTTAAGTTTGGCAACATCATTCGGAGCCATATCCTCAACGATTATGAAAGAGAACGCTCCTTTTCCGAACTCATCCA
>JAEEIH010000214.1 GCA_016281275.1 Lachnospiraceae bacterium
CCGAGATGTTCAGGCAGGTCGGGAAGCCTTTGACAGAGAATGAAAGCAGGAAAAATGATAAAGAGGGAAGTATCATCACACAGGGAGGAATGCCTTCGACAGAAGGTCAGATTGGGAACATCGGAGGAATCACAAAAGATGAACCGAAAGAGTCCGGTGATGTAGGATGTATCATAAAACGAGGTGTTATCGTCCGCCATCTTGTCCTTCCGCTCGGCGTAAAAAATGCCTGCGGCGTCATCGACTATCTTGCTGAGACGTACGGAGAAAACATATACATCAGTATCATGAATCAATACACACCGCTTTTCGATGTTCCGGGTGCATTGCGTCCGGAGCAAAGGAGACGGCTCGAACCTTACCCGGAGCTTCATCGAAAAGTCACAAAACGCGAATATGACCGTGTTATCGGGCATTGTCTCGAACTCGGTCTTTCGAGCGTGTTTGTTCAGGAGGATGATGCGTCGGGCGCCGATTTCATACCGACCTGGAACGAATAAAACTCCGTTATGCAATGTTATACTTTACATTTATCTTTTTTTGCATTATAGTTAGCCGTAGGTAATTCGATGTCCCGGGGAATCATTTGGTATCCGAGTGTAGTTTTGGGCAAGGAAACGGTTGAGGCTTCGCTCAAACCAAAGAGACGGGGATTGTGGACCATCAGGCTTCGCCCCAACCAGAGAGACGGGGATTGTGGACCATCCGTTAATTTCATAAACATTATACGAGGAGAAAAAGATATGTACAAAATAATCGCAAAAGTAGAAGGTATGATGTGCAACATGTGCGAGGCGCATGTTCAGGAGGCTGTCAGAAATGCGTTTGACGGTGCCAAGAAGGTGAGCGCCGATCATAAGAAGAATCAGCTTACATTTCAAACAAAAGAAGCTCCCGATATAGAGGTACTTAAAAAAGTTATAGCTGACACCGGATATACATTCGGAGGAGCGGAAACAATCGAAGCGTAGTGAAACAAGCACAGGAGGGGATACAAAAAGCCGCCTCCTGTCTTATTTTTTTGAAAAAGAATCGCGGGAATTTTGAGGATCATTTTTAATGCATATATTTTCGCGAATGACAATAAAAAGAAACAGACAGGAAAGAGGTAAAAAACATGTCAGATCAGATTTTTCTTAATGTCAGCAACGTCTTTAAAGCATACGGTGAAGGCGACAGCCGCCAGGAGGTGCTTAAGGGCATGAATTTTTCGGTCGCGAAGGGGGAGTTTTGTGTGCTTCTCGGCCCGTCGGGTTCCGGAAAATCCACACTTCTCAACATAATAGGCGGGATCGATACCGCCGATGACGGCTATATCTCCATAAACGGGGATAAGCTGCGTGATATGGATGAAAAGGCGCTCACGCAGTACAGACGCAAGCATCTCGGATACGTATTCCAGCTTTACAATCTCATCCCGAACCTTACGGTGAAGGAAAACATCGAGGTCGGAGCATATCTGTCCGACAATCCGTTAGATATCAACGAGCTTCTGAAAACACTCGGACTTTATGAGCATAGGCATAAACTGCCCAACCAGCTTTCGGGAGGTCAGCAGCAGCGTACGTCGATCGGTCGTGCGATCGTCAAAAATCCCGACATTCTATTGTGCGACGAGCCCACGGGAGCACTCGATTACAACACCTCGAAAGAAATTCTGAAGCTTATCGAAGACGTCAATAAAAAGTACGGCAATACCGTGATCATGGTGACGCACAACGAAGCCATCCGTTTCATGGCGGATCATACAATCAAGCTCAGGGACGGTATGGTCAGAAAGAACATTGTCAACGAACACAAAATTAGTGCCGAGGAGCTTGAATGGTAATGAAAACGAATAATTCTGCGTTCAATGAGCATAATGCTTATGAAAAAAAAGCGAGCTCGCCGTCAAGACCTTACCCGTTAAGGAGAAGATTAAAAAGGGAGCTTATCGGAGATTTCAGAAAATATCTGGCGCTGTTTATAATGCTGACTGTGATAATCGGGGCAACAGCAGGTATGTATGTCGCGAACGGCAGCATGGAGACAACGCTTGCGAACGGTTATGAAAAATATAACATCGAACACGGTCACTTCGCATTTAAGAAGATTCCAACGGAAAGGCTGCTCGACAGGATAAAAGAAGAAAACGTAACTCTATGCGAGCAATACAACAAGGAGGTCGCCGAGGATATCGACGGCGACGGCGTGAAGGAGGCCGATGTAAGGTTATTTGTCAAAAGAGAAGACATGAACCGCATATGTCTTATCGACGGATTTTTCCCGATTGCTTCGGACGAAATAGCGATCGACCGTATGCATGCCGACAACAATGAGATAAAAATCGGAGACTCGATAACGGTATGCGGAAGAAAGCTGAAGGTCTGCGGTTTTGTGTCTTTTGCGGACTACACGACGCTTTTCAGGAAAAACACGGATATCATGTTTGATGCCCTTACATTCAATGTGGCCTGCATGACGCGTGAAGGCTATGATCTTATCGATGCCGAAGAAAAGTACGAATATGCATTCAAATACAACGAGGCTCCCGAAGACGAAAAGGCTCAGAACAAGCTTGCCGATGATTTCATTCCGAAGCTTGCGACTCTTGCGGCAACCGGGGGAATGCTTGACGATGCGGACAAGGCACTCGACCTTAAAGACCGCCTTGCGGAGATGGAGAAGTTCGTTGCGGACGCGCAAGAGGCGGCCGCGAAAGCTCTTGCTGCCACACGGGGGGGTTCCGATGACATGGACATGAGTGCCGTGGCAGCCGGGGCAGACATAAGCAACATGAGATCGGCCGATATGGACATGAGCGCCGTGGGTTCGACCGACATGGACATGAGCGCCGTGGGTTCGACCGACATGGACATGAGCGCTGCCTTGACAGCTGCCGGCGTGGACATGAGTGCCGCTCCGGTCTCGCAGGAAGAACTCGATGAAATTGAAAAATATGAGGATGACAGGAACGAGCTTGTAGAATTTGTACCTGAGTACCTTAACTCGGCGATCCATTTCGCACCGAACGATTTTGGAAACGATAAAACGCTCATGAGCATCCTACTCTACATTCTTGTCGGAGTGCTCGCGTTTATTTTTGCAATCACCGCTTCCTCGATGATCACCAAAGAATCGGCGGTGATCGGAACTCTCAGGGCTTCGGGGTACACGAAGGGAGAGCTTATTCGCCATTATATCGCAATACCCGTCGCCGTAACTCTCGTTTCGGCTGTTCTCGGAAATGTTCTCGGTTATGTATGGCTCAAGGATGTTGTTGTGAGCATGTATTACAATTCATATTCGCTTCCGACATACGAGAC
>JAEEIH010000215.1 GCA_016281275.1 Lachnospiraceae bacterium
GAAAGCCGTCTGTTGCAAGCAAGCTTGCAATTGGATATGATACCACGGTTTGTGGTGAGAGCTTGCTCTCATGAACAAACAGGGTATCATATCCAAAGCGGAGCGAAGCCACGCGTACAGACGGCTGAGTGAACGGACATCGAGCGGACTTGTACGCGAGATGTCCCGTCGAATCGAGCAGGAGTCAGCCTGCTCGATGGCGATAAACGAAAGCCATCTGTTGCAATTGAGGAAAAAGGAGACAGTAGATGAAAAAGAAGCGTATTGCGGTTTTTGGAAACGGATGGTCCAACGAATTCCTTAAATACGTTCTTGAAGGAATCAGACAGGAAGCAAAAAAGGACAACGTTGATATTTTTGCATTTATTTCTTACGTGCTTTGGGATAATTCGCCCCAAAGTCTGCTCCAGCTGAACCTTACGGATATTGTGACGCCCGAGGATTATGACGGGGTTATTCTGCTGACAAACACGATGAACTCGGAGCTTGAGCATGAGCGTATCCTTGAAAGGTTTAAGGATTCCGGCGTTCCGATACTGAGTATCGAAGGACAGCTTCCGGGCGTTCCTTCCATAAGCACGGAAAACTACAACGGAATGCACGGGCTAATGGAGCATTTTGCAAAAGTCCATAAAGTAAAGAAATTTGTTTATGTACGCGGTATCGAAGGCAATAAAGAGGATGCTGTCAGACAAAAGGCTTTTTATGATGCGATAGATGAATTCGGTCTTGAGTGCATCGGCATGCTGAACGGGCAATTCGGCTATAGCGTTGCATATGATGAAACTCAGAAATGGATCGATGAGGGATGTGAAATCCCCGATGTATTTGTGTGCGCGAATGACCACATGGCCATAGGCGTTATGACCGCTCTTTACAAGAACGGAATCGATGTCCCGAATCAGGTCAAGGTTACGGGGTTTGACTGTATTGACGAAGGTAAAACGACATTCCCGATGTTGGCAACGATCTCACGCGGCTGGAACAGGATGGGAAATCTTGCCTACAATGAACTTAAGAGGCAGATGGAGAATCCCGATTCCGGATTTCAGGTAGTTTACGATTCTGTTTTTGTTCCTTCGGAGAGCTGTGGGTGTGAAGCCCCGGCGGAAGATTCCAAATTCAGGATGGATCAGATGAGAGGCGGGTATGCCGAGAAGATAAATAGGGCCATATTCGACGCGTTTTTCCAGGAAATGAACCTTGCAGCCGGGAGAACGCCGACCAAAGAGGACTTCCCGAACACTATGGGCAAGGTGTTTTCTTCGTACAGCTTTTTGGGTGATAATTTCTGGATTTGTGTAGAACCCGTGATGTTCGAGCTGGAGGATAAAGTTTATACACACTGCGTGAAAGGCTACTCGGACAGGCTGGATGTCCTTTATTGGAGGGAAAACGGGCAAAGTCGTGAGCAGTTCATGTTTGATACGCGTGAGCTTGTCCCGGGGTACGTCAAGGACGAGAACGCATCGAATCTTTATATACTTGCGCCCCTCAATTATCAGGACTTCCTGATAGGCTACGTGGTCAGCAAGAACGACCCCGAGATGCTTTATTCGCAAGAGCAGCGCAGATGGGTTTACTACATGGAAAATGCATTCATGACGCTGCGTCAGAATATTTTCACATTAAAGACAAATCGGAAGCTTCAGGAAATCTACATGACCGACTTCCTGACAGGTCTTTATAACCGAACCGGAGTAGAGGATATTATTTTCGGACATATCGAAAAACAGAAAAAGAACGGACAGAGTACTATTCTGATCTTTGCAGATATAGACCGGATGAAGATGATCAATGATAATTACGGTCACCTCGAAGGTGATGTGGCGATCCGCGCGACTTCTTCGGCACTTATCGCAAGCTGTCCAAAGGGCTTTATCATGGGACGCTACGGAGGAGACGAATTTGTGGCTGTCGGTGATTATGACGAAGTCGAAACCGCTGAAGAATTCTGTTTAAGACTCACGGAAAGCATCCGTAATTATATCGAGCTTCTTCACCTGAGGTTCCCGCTCTCGGTCAGCGTCGGCGGGCAGATCATTGTTCCTGAGTCGGGAGGCGCCATCACCGATTATATCGAGGCAGCCGACAAATCAATGTACGAACGTAAGGAAGAGGCGCACAGAAGGCTGGACGCAAGATTCAAAAACGAGCCGAAACTGTGATGATTTTGGTGATCACCCCGGCAATCACATGTTGACAACTCCACATACAAAGAGTAGTATTCTACTTGTTAAAGGCAATGGAGTCTTTGAGTATCGCACTCAAAGACTCTTTTTTCGCGATAAACGAATGCCATCTGTTGCAAGCTTACGTTCAGATGAAAATAAACATAAGGAGATATACACATGTGCGGGATAGTTGGTTTTACGGGAACAGGCGAAGCGGCTCCGGTCCTTCTCGACGGACTCAAAAAACTTGAATACAGAGGGTATGATTCTGCGGGAATCGCTGTCATGAACGATTTGGGGATCAATGTCAGCAAGGTTACCGGCAGGATTGCGGGCTTGTGCGAGAAGACGGACAACGGAGCGAAGACTCCCGGAACCGCCGGGATTGGTCACACAAGATGGGCAACCCATGGGGCACCCACGGAGGAGAACGCCCATCCGCATCTCAGCAACGACGGTAAGTTTGCCATCGTTCATAACGGGATCATCGAGAATTTCAGCACTCTTCGTGAGGAGCTCAAGGCCAAGGGCTATGTGTTCGAAAGTGAGACCGACACGGAGGTTATCGTTCATCTTATCGAGATGTATTATAAAGGAAACGTTCGCGAGGCGCTTGTGAAGACGACCAACAGACTTCGCGGATCATATGCGCTCGGAGTCATATGCACCGACGAGCCCGGCAAGATCTTTGCGGTTCGCGAGTCGAGCCCGCTCATCCTCGGAGTTGGAGTTGGAGATAATTATTTCGCGTCGGACGTGACAGCGCTTGTGGCATACACACGTAATGCCATATATATGGATGACGGTGAGTATGCCGAACTTACGAACGATACTGTTAAGGTTTATGACTGTACCGGTCAGGAAATCGAGAAAGAGGTTGCCCGAATCACCTGGGATGTTCAGGCGGCAGAGAAGGGTGGCTACGAGCACTTTATGCTAAAGGAGATCATGGAGCAGCCTGCGGCCCTCAAGGCAACCATCGAGCCTCGCATCAGGGACGGAAAGATCGTGTTCGACGAACTCGAAGATTTGCCGAATGTAATCAAAGACATAAGGAAGATCGTTATAACAGCCTGCGGCTCTGCTTATTATGCGGGCTGCGCGGGTAAGTACGCGCTCGAGAGCCTTGGACGTATCCCGGTTGAAACTGAGCTGGCAAGTGAGCTTCGCTACAATAATCCGCTCATAGATTCGCACACGCTTCTTATCGTAATATCACAGTCCGGCGAAACAGCCGACACAATTGCGGCGATGAAGGAAAGCAAGGCGCGCGGAGCGAAGGTCCTCGCTATCGTAAATGTGGTCGGAAGCACGATCGCTAAGCTTGCCGATTATACCATATACACATGGGCAGGTCCGGAGATCGCTGTTGCGACGACGAAGGGCTACACAACACAGTTGAGTGTCCTCTATATGCTGAGCATCTGGTTTGCCGAGACGCTTATGAACCAAGAAGTCGATACCGGTCGTTACGTTAAACTGCTTAAGAGCCTTCCGAGGCTTATCCAGCAGTCTATCGATATGAATCCCTCCGTTGCGAAGCTTGCAAAGAAATATCACAGCAGCAGATCGCTCTTCTTTATCGGAAGAAACACCGATTATGCAGTCGCGCTCGAGGGGGCGCTTAAGATGAAGGAAATATCGTACCTTCATGCGGAAAGCTACGCGGCGGGCGAACTCAAACACGGAACTATCGCTCTTATCGAAGAACACCAGCCTGTGATAGCAGCCTGCTGTAACGAGAGACTCATTGAGAAGACTCTCAGCAACATCATCGAGGTCAAGGCAAGAGGCGCAAGAGTACTCGCACTTACCGTCAGCGGTAACAAGAAGATAGTCCCCGTTGCGGACGACCTTCTCTTTATTCCACCCGTGGATGAGCTTTTCAGCGCCGCTGTCGAGATCGTTCCGCTCCAGTTGCTTGCCTACTACGTGGCGAAGGAGAACGGTTGCGACATAGACAAACCCAAGAACCTCGCAAAATCGGTAACTGTTGAATGACGGAAGCATGAGTCCGATTGAATGCAGAAAAGTTCACGAAAACAAGACAATTATGCTCTGCCCAAATATGATATTCCGGCAAAGCATAAAAGAAGAAGGGGCATTGAAAACCCTGACAGATAAGCCGTTATTAAGAACCGGCACTCAAAAATCAGTAATTAATGCTTGTATATAATAACATGAAATTTGCCGATGCTTCAATCGGCAAAATACACAAAAAGAGAAGTACGTTTTTGTGTATTTTATGGAGAAACATATATTCGATATAATAAAAGGGACTGATATATGGTTGTTTGTTTATTGGGGAATCTCTGTTTTTTTCGTATTGACAAGCGCACATCGATAGAGTAGTATTTGAAACGTGAAAAGGCAAAGGAGTCTTTGGGCATACGCCCAAGGACTCTTTATTTATGTGTTTTTAAAAGAGGATTGTTTACATGGACAAGATTTTGGTACTTGATTTCGGAGGGCAGTACGACCAACTCATTGCGCGGAGAGTTAGGGACATGAGCGTTTTCGCTCAGATTGAACCATATAACAAGATCACTCCCGAAGAGATCAAAAAGGAAGGGTACAAGGGAATCATTTTTACGGGAGGACCGAACAGCGTTTATGATGAGAAGTCTCCCCATTATGATCCGGTAATCCTGGAACTTGGGATCCCGGTACTCGGTATCTGCTACGGAGATCAGCTTATGGCCTACATGGCGGGCGGCGAGGTCGGATCGGCAGAGAACAGCAGCGAGTACGGAAAAACAAGGCTTTATGTTGACGAAAGTGTTCTTTTCGACGGTGTGCCGTCAGAGATCAATTGCTTCATGAGCCACAACGATTTCATCAAGAAGATTCCCGCAGGTTTCAGGATCATCGCACACACCGGCAAATGTTCTGCGGCGGGTATGTCGGATGACTCAAGGAGGCTGTACGGCGTACAGTTCCATCCCGAAGTAACACACACCGAATTCGGTGACAAAATCCTTGAAAACTTCCTTATAAAGATCTGTAACTGCGGTCGTGACTGGGATGTTCTCGGTGAGGCGCGCAAGCAGATCGAAGGATATAAAGAGAAACTTAAGGGCAAGAAGGTTCTTCTCGCACTTTCCGGCGGAGTTGACTCATCGGTAGCGGCGATGATCCTCGGAAAAGCAGTAGGAGAGAACCTTACTTGTGTTTTTGTAGATCACGGACTTCTGCGTAAGGACGAGGGCGACCTTGTCGAGAGAACCTTTAACGGAAAGTTCGGTATCAACCTCGTGAGAGTGAATGCAAAGGACAGATTCCTCGCAAAGCTCAAGGATGTTGCCGAGCCGGAGAAGAAGAGAAAGATCATCGGCGAAGAGTTCGTCAGAGTTTTCGAAGAGGAAGCAAAGAAGCTCGGCAACATAGACATTCTCGCGCAGGGAACCATCTACCCCGACGTTGTCGAGAGCGGAAAGGGCGATGCGGCAGTCATCAAGAGCCACCACAATGTCGGCGGACTTCCGGACGTTATCTCGTTTGAAGAGATCGTCGAGCCCCTTCGCGGTTATTTTAAGGACGAAGTCAGAAGGATCGGAACCGACCTCGGCCTGCCGAAAGAGCTTGTCTGGAGACAGCCTTTCCCCGGCCCCGGACTTGCGGTCAGGATCATAGGCGATATAACGGAAGAAAAACTTGAGGTTTTGAGGGAAGCGGACGCGATCTTCCGCGAGGAAGTAGCAAAAGGCCTTGAGGGCAAAGAACCTAACCAGTTCTTTGCAGTCCTCACCAATACCCGGAGTGTGGGTGTTATGGGCGATGCGAGAACTTACGGTTATGTGGTCGCACTCCGCGCCGTAACAACAGACGATTTCATGACAGCGGAATGGACAAGGATCCCCTTCGAGGTTCTCGAAAGAGCAAGCGGAAGGATCACGAACGAAGTAAGAGAGGTTTCGAGAGTAGTCTACGACATCTCATCAAAACCCCCGGCAACTGTTGAGTGGGAGTGATGGCCCACGGATTCACCCCGGTACTTCGGTGGACCACAGATTCGCCCCGGTACTTCGGTGATGTGTTGGGCGAGGAAACGGTTGAGGCTACGCCCCAACCAAAGAGACGGGGGTTGTGGGTCATTTGATTTTTTGACCACCCGGGGACGGGGGTTGTGGGTCATTTGATTTTTTTAAATATATATACAGGAGGAGAGCCATGACTAAGTACATCTTTGTTACAGGAGGAGTTGTTTCCGGACTCGGAAAGGGTATCACGGCAGCATCGCTCGGACGACTCTTGAAAGCGAGGGGACTCAAAGTCGCTGCACAGAAGCTCGATCCCTACATAAACGTCGATCCCGGAACAATGAGTCCTTACCAGCACGGCGAGGTGTTTGTCACGGACGACGGAGCCGAGACGGATCTCGACCTGGGGCACTACGAGAGGTTCATCGATGAGGACCTCAACAAGTTCTCGAACCTCACGACCGGCAAGGTGTACTGGAACGTTCTCAACAAGGAGCGCAGAGGTGAGTACCTCGGCTCGACGGTTCAGGTCATCCCCCACA
>JAEEIH010000216.1 GCA_016281275.1 Lachnospiraceae bacterium
ACGACGCGGCCGGCAATGCCTATCCCGACACGACTACAGCCTTCAATAATGCAATTTCTGAGGCGATCTTCATCGGCAGCGGCGATGCTCTCAGGGTCGTTGCTCCTTTTATAGACAAAACAAAAGCGCAAGTGGTTGCCATGGGTGTCGGAATCGGTGTCCCTTTTGAGCTGACCTGGAGCTGCTATGAGGGTCATGAATATGCATGCGGACTCTGCGGTACATGCCGTGACCGCATAAACGCTTTTAAAGCCAATGGGCTTGAAGATCCGATAAGATATGAGTAAAATATGGATGTGAGGTGAAAAAATGCCGAATGAATTAATCTTTGCAGCAACAGTACTCGCGTTCCTGGGAAGCGTTCTTTTGATGTACAAATTGTTCGGAAAAAACGGTTTGTTTGTGTTCGCTGTATTCAGCACCTTGCTCGGAAACATCGCGGTCTGTAAATGTATTGATCTTTTCGGGTTATCGACTACGGCAGGAAATGTACTCTACGCATCAACCTTCCTTGTGACGGATATCCTTTCGGAAAAATACGGCAAGAAAGAAGCGAGAAAAGCGGTTTTTTACTGCTTTGCCGTGATGATTCTGTGGCTGTTCGGTTCTCAGCTCATACTTTATTTCACACCCAATGTCAATGACTATCTTAACCCAGGTCTCGAACTTGTTTTCGGCATAGCGCCGAGGGTAACGATCGCCAGCCTTGTCGGATTCCTCTGCAGCCAGAACGTGGATGTCTTTATGTACCATCTGATCTGGAAGAAGACGGGAGAAAACAAATCGAAGCTGTGGCTGAGGAATAACGGAAGTACCCTTTTAAGTCAGGCGGTTGACAGTGTGTTGTTCGTTTTCCTGGCGTTCTGGGGAACATATCCCACGGATGTGTTTGTGAGCGTCCTTGTTACAACATATCTTTTTAAAGCACTCGTGGCGCTTGTGGACACTCCGTTCGTTTATATTGCACGCAGGCTCAGCCCGATTGAAAGGAATGAATAAAGCCGGCACCCCGTTCGTTTAGATTGCCCGCTACTTCAGCCCGATTGAAAGGAATGAATGACATTGACAGAGGAGAAACGATATGAGTATCAGAGAAAAGGAAGAATTAACAAAGCTTGGCAGCCGGAATACCGAGTATAAAACGGATTATGATCCCTCGGTCCTTGAGACATTCAGCAACAAGCATCCCGACAACGATTACTTCGTCAAGTTTAATTGCCCGGAGTTTACGAGTCTTTGTCCCATAACAGGACAACCCGACTTCGCAACCATAACCATTGCATATGTACCGGACAAAAACATGGTCGAGAGCAAGTCTTTGAAGCTCTACCTCTTTTCGTTCAGAAATCACGGGGATTTCCATGAGGATTGCGTAAACATAATCATGAAGGATCTCATCAAGCTTATGGATCCGAAGTACATCGAGGTCACCGGGAAGTTTTTGCCGAGGGGCGGCATCTCAATCGATCCCTACTGTAACTACGGAAGACCCGGAACCAAGTGGGAAAACGTGGCGTGGGACAGGATGACGCATCATGATATGTACATTGAAAAGATTGATAACAGATGATCAATACGCGAATCATAAGCGTTAAAAAAATTTATAACAAATGAAAAAGGAGAAATTGTATGAAAAAGAGTGTTTTGAAGTTTTTTGTTTCGGTGGTTGCTTTTGCGGCAGTTGTTTTATGTACAGCATCATTTGAGACCAAGGCGGCGGACGAGAGTGTCGACGAGATAATCACGAAAGCGGCCGAAAAGGTTAAGGAAGCAAAATCGATCACGTTTTGGGTTGAAAAAAAAGTAGATGTTTTGCTTGAGAAAATGGATTCATATAGTTACGTGGAAAAAGAAGAAGGCTTTGTTTCTTCTGATGACGTTAATTCTGTTGCTATACTTTTTTGTGACGATGGCACCAATCAGTTTTATGAATATGTTGTTATGGACGGAGAAAACAATTACTTGAAGGCCTCGATTCAAGAAGGGATTTCGGTTCGTCCCTATTCAGAGGTTGAGAAGCTCGTTGGATCCGACAAAAGACTTATTTATGATACGTTAGCGACTCTTAAGAACGCTAAGATAAAAAAGGAGACAAAGAATTATTATGTAGTTACGGGAAAGAGAGCCGACAACGTGCTTGTTGATAAAGCAACCTATACAATAAGCAAGAAGGATTTCAGTATTTCAAAAGTAGAATTTACAATAAATGAGACTTCCGGTACTTTTACAAACATTGATGTTGATTATAAAATGGTCGACGGAATAATTAAAATCTCGAATATTTGTTACGGTACTGAGAAGATAAAGATACCCGAAGGTTTTATAAAGTAACCCGCTGCTAAAGAGAAATCCGGTACATGGTCAAGTCTTGTGAGAGAAATCAGCAGCGAAAAACCCGCTGCTAAAGAGGAGTAGAGCATGGTTAAGCACGTAATTTTATGGAAATTAAAGGAAGAGTATTCGGCAACCGAGAAGGACGGGATAAAAGCCGGTATTAAGGCAGGTCTTGAGGGTCTTAAAGGACAGATCCCGGGTCTCATCGACATCGGGGTCAACATTAGTCCGCTTGATTCATCAAACTGCGATCTGATGCTTGATTCAACATTTGAGGATGAGGCATCGCTCAAAGGGTACTCGGTTCACCCGGCGCATGTTGAGGTTGCGAACACAAAGGTCAGGCCTTTCACCGCAAGCCGTGTCTGCATGGACTATGAAATATAAAGCATCGGATTCGTTTTGGCTGACTTTTGCTAAGCGGTTTTGTATGATACAAGTGAAGCGTTTTGGGTTAATCGGCGGATTCGTTTGGCTGACTTCGGCGAATTCGACACAAATAATATCTGCACTAAGACCGGAAAAAGCAGATTCAAAGTGAATATTTGCAAAAAAGAGACTTCCGCGCGGAAAATGCACGGAAGTCTTTTAAATCTATTAAAACATATCCTCACGTAACTCTGAGCGGAGCAAGTTATTTTATTTCAAAATAAACGGCTTTGCTCTCGGAACCGTAAACCTTCTCGCCGTTCACTGTTTTGTAGGGTGTAACGGTCGAAACATAAGTGCCGGGGGCAAGATCCTTGACGGTAAGAGTCTGAGCTTTCTTTCCGGGTTTCTTGAAATCTTTTGTGATTGCTTCCACTATACCTTCGGTAGTCATGGCGTTTTCATATGATCTTATATAGCTTACAGTATATCCTTCGGCGTCTTTGGTCTTTTTAACTTTGATCTTTGCCGATTTGTCCGAAACTTTGACAGATGCCTTGGGAGCGGTGATGGTTTCTTTTACGTTCGGTGAAATCTCAAAATTACTTACGGACCCCAAATAGTAGTTCTGACTTCCATCGGGTTTGCCGACAATACGATATCCTTTGTTCATTATATCATCAAAGGTAAAATTGCCTTCGACTTTTTTTCCGTCCAGATATACATCGTAGTATGTACCGTTATAGTCAGTGGTATATTCTTTGAGTAGTCCATACCGTTTATCTTTTTTGTCGGCATATGTTACCATTTTGACAAGATTGAGGTCGAAATCGTAGTAAGAGGAAGCTTCCTTTTTTACGGAACCGAGACACTTTAAGTCTTTTCCAATCCTGATGGGATCTTTTGCAGTTGTGGAGATTACCGATACTCCGCTCATAAAATCATTGTGATGTTCGAAATTTACGGTTACGGAGTCTTCAAATGAAATGAAGGAGGATTTCCCTTCGGCATCCAGAGTGATACCGGGATCCTTGTACATGCCAAGCGTAAGGGTGCCGTCTCCGATAAAGGTCATGTTTAGGGAGTGACTGATAACACTGCCATTGATGCTGTACACTTTGTTATCACCGGAAAGCTTGATCTTAAAGTCATCGCCCATATCGTTAATATACAGATTAAAAACAGAAGCATTTTTGAGTGTGAGGGTGTTTGCTTTTTCGTTATACGATATACCTTCTACCTTGCCCTTGTTTTGATTATAGGAAGGAGTATAACCTTCGGCTGCGAATATGATCGTGGATTCGAGCGATTCCTCGCTGTTAACGCTTATGTACGAAAGGCTGAATTTAGATGTCGAAGGGCCGTTAGCCGCATAAGTATCGGAGGACGGAACGAAGAGGAACGAGATAAAAAGGACCGCAAAAACGGATAATAGGGTTGAAAATGCTTTTTTCATGAGATTCTCCTTTACAGTATAGTGAGTACCCTTGTGGTACGGAACAAGCCGTATTTCCCAGACCACAGTACCGTAAAAGATTATACTATATCCTTGTTAAACAACACAAGATACATTTATTTTTCGATGTTTTTGTAGTACTCTTCGAGGTGGGGTCTGGCGGATTTGTAGCAACTCTCGAGCTGCGGGTCGAAGTGCTTGCCCATGCCCTCCATGATGATCCTGTCAGCGGCTTCGAAAGACATGCTTTCCTTGTAGACGCGCTTGCTGACGAGGGCATCATAGACATCGGCGATGGCCATGATGCGCGCTTCGAGTGGGATCGCTTCGCCCGAAAGACCTTCGGGGTAGCCGGTTCCGTCCCAACGTTCGTGGTGGTAATGGGCAACATTTTCGGCTACAACCTTGAAGCTTTCGTTGTCGGTAACTTTTAGGATTTCGTGAACTATCTTGGCGCCTTCGGCGGCGTGGGTCTTCATGATCGCGAATTCCTTGTCGTTGAAACGGCCGGGTTTCCTGAGAATGGCGTCATCTACGGCGATCTTACCGAGGTCGTGCATCGGAGCGGCCTTGATGACATCGGAGCAAAATTCTTCAGAGAGATCAAAAGCTTTGTCTTTCTTCATCTCGTTGATGAGCAGTCGAACTCCTTCACTCGTTCTCTTTATGTGACCGCCCGTTGAATTGTCGCGGCTTTCAACCATGGTCGCCATCGATAGTATCAGGTTGTTGTGCATCTCGACGATGTGAAGTGTTTTCTCATCGACTTCGCGCTGGAGGTCGGCATTGTAATTGTTGATCAACGCGATGTACTTTTGGTGTTTGGTTTCATCGACAGCGGTGATCTGCCAGCCGTGCTTGCGCATGCCTCCGCGCAGATGGCTTATATGCACCTTGAAAAATCTTTCGTCGTCGCCCTCACCTGTGCTGAAGGAAACGGAAGATATACCGTCTTTCTCATAAGCGTCAATCCATTTATCAACGGTTTCTCTGACACCATCGTCCGCGAACGTACTGTCAATTTCCTGGTCAGAGAGTGAAGGGAAAAAGTCCTTGGCAGCATTGTTGCTTCCGAGGTAAAGCCTGTCATTGTCGAGCAGGATGACACCGGTGCCGGTACCCTTTATCATGGCGTGGGCAGCGGTTTCTTCGACGTCATAGAGCCTGAGTCTGTCTGAAATCAGCAGGAATACGAAAAGCGCAATGGTGTAACCGGCGTTGACAAGTTCGATCTCTATACCGAAACGCTTGTTAAAAAGATAGCTGATGAGGCATATGAGCTGTGGGACATAAAGAAGCCGGAGCATATGGTTCGACACTTTTTTCTTCTTCATCCCGGTATATATGATCGCAACAAATGATGCGATGGCATAACCTATGACACTGATCACGAAGATCGTATGAACCGGACCGTAGGTCTTTTCGAAGACCGGAACGCCGTCAACAACCGAGAATTCAATGTGTTTATAGAAAGGGGAACCTTCCTTCGCGGTGACTACGAAAGCATAGAGGAGGGTGCAATGCGCGAAGATCGCCGCGCGTACCCATCTCGAAACTTTGAGCTCACATAGATCGAATATGCTGTTGATGATGAAGAAACTAAGGTAACATCCGCCTATGTAACTGATGCGGGTCGCCATCAAAGCCCCCTCGAGCGACTCACTCATGGACATGAGAAGCGCACCTGCATTTGTGATGGGTATAAGGATGAATATGATGGTTATGTAGGTGTTGTAGCTCTTGTTCCACTTAAATATATAGATAATGGTTAAGATCACCGAGATCAGTAATGTTATAAGATAATAAATCATAGTATTTCCTTTGATGTAAATTCTCTCTGTGTTGAGTGGCGGTTTGACAAATACCCGTAACAACGTGGGTAAAGTTTACACCCAAATGAAGATAAAAACAAGGAGTGGACCATGGTCCACCCATTAACGTTTACAAAATGTTAATTTGCTCATTTAACTGATTACATGATAAAATTTTAACATTAAACTATATGCATGTTTAGGTTTTTACTTTTCCGGGGAGGGCCAACCTATGTATAGAATTGACAAGTACGCAGAAAAGCAGGCTGAACTTTGCACAAGAAGCGGCAGCATCGAGCCTGAGCTTTACAGCAAATACGGTGTTAAGAGAGGACTGAGGGACTTAAACGGTCAGGGCGTTGTCACGGGTCTTACTAATATTTCGAAAATCACGTCGTTTCATGAGGTGCGGGGCGAGCTCCTTCCTTGTGACGGCGAGCTTCTTTATCGCGGCTATGATGTGTGCGATCTCATAAACGGTGCAGCAGGCAAAGACATGATCTACGAGGAAGGTGCGTACCTTCTTCTTTTCGGTGAGCTTCCCACAATAGAACAGCTTCGGGAATTCCATGACATTATCGCAAGCAGCATGACGCTACCGTCAAATTTCACAAGGGATGTTATCATGAAGGCACCGGATGCCGACATCATGTGCACCATGACGAAGAGCATTCTTACGCTCGCGAGCTATGACGAGCGTAAGAACGACCTCGAGATCCCGAACGTTCTCAGGCAGAGCATCAGGCTCATCGGCAATTTCCCGATGCTCGCGGCATACAGTTTCCATGCATATAATTATTATAAAAACTGCGAGAGCATGTTTGTTCACAGACCTGATCCGTCACTTTCGCTGACACAGAATTTTCTGCGGCTTCTTCGTCCCGATATGCAGTTCACAGAGCTTGAGGCGAGGACTCTCGATGTTGCATTTCTGCTGCATATGGAGCACGGCGGAGGGAACAATTCCACATTCACAACGCGTGTCGTTACATCATCGGGATCGGACACATATTCAGCGATCGCGGCAGCCATGTGTTCACTGAAGGGCAGCAGGCACGGCGGTGCGAACCTCATGGTAATGCAGATGATGGACGACATCAGGCGGAACGTCAGCGACACGGATGATGAGGAAGAAGTAGAAAACTACCTTACGAAGATCGTCCGCAAGGAGGCTTTTGACAAGAAGGGTCTCATATACGGAATGGGTCACGCAGTTTATTCTCTGTCCGATCCGCGTGAAAGAGTGTTCAGAAGCTATGTTGAAAAGCTTGCAGGGGAAAAGGGCAAGGAAAAAGACCTGCGTCTCTATGAGTCGATCGAGAAGCTCGCGCCCGCTATCATCGCCCGTGAGAGAAAGATCTACAAAGGCGTCAGCCCCAATGTGGACTTCTACAGCGGATTTGTGTACGAAATGCTCGGTATCCCGAGAGAGCTTTACACACCGATCTTCTCGGTTGCGAGGATCGTCGGCTGGAGCGCTCACAGAATTGAGGAGCTCGTCGCACAGAACAAGATCATAAGACCGGCGTATAAGAGCCTCATTGGGGAGAAGAGGGCGTATGTCGGGATTGAGGAGAGATGAATTTCATAATACTTCGGGCGCGGAGACTATGATATGAGTACATATTTTATTCTCGACAATTCCTGTAATAGATAAATAGAAAAATGGAAAACAAAAAAATGCAAAAGAAAAACATTTCGGAATCGACCATGTACAAAAAAATCGGGAAGGTAGGTCTCATCGAATATAAGGGTTTGAATGAGTTTGACTGGCTCGTGAATGCGTTTTCGACGCGCGAAGGCGGGGTGAGCGAAGGGCAGTTTGCGACCATGAATTTCAGCGTTGCGATGGGAGACGATCCCGGGAAGGTAGCGGAGAATTTCAGAATATTCGGAAATGCGATCGGGGTAAATCCGGAAGATATGGTGTACGCCGATCAGAGACACACCGATCATGTGGTGGTAGTCGGAGCTGAGCACAAGGGAATGGGCGTGACGCGCGAGAGAGATTTCACGCATGTAATCGGATACGCGGGAGTCTCGCACCATAGCAAGATTGATTCGAAAACCGAAAATGTCCGAACCTCCCTTAATCGGCAAGACAGTGGCTTTGACATCGGAGTGGACGGTCTCGTTACGAATGAGCCGGGGGTCTGTCTTGTTACATCATATGCGGACTGTGTACCGCTATATTTTGTGGATCCGGTACACCGCGCGATAGGGCTTACTCATTCCGGATGGCGCGGAACGGTTGCCAAGATTGGGACGCGGACGATCGAGCTCATGCATGAAAAGTACGGAAGCGAGCCGAAAGACATGGTCTGTGCGATCGGACCTTGTATAGGAAAAGAATGTTACGAAGTGAGCGAGGATGTCGCCAAGGCATTTGAGGCGGCATATACGAAAGAGCAGTACGAACGCATTTGTGAGGCGAAGGAGCAACAGGGTTGCGCACATTCTTTTACCGACGATGAAGAAAAACGACCGGAAAATTGTGTGTGCCGCAACGAGAAAAATGCCGCAGATGCAGATAATGACGCATTGCAAGGTTCGCTTCGGGAAACATGCGGAAAATATCTGTTGGATCTTCCGCAAGCAAACTACGAGCAGTTCGTCGAGATAGGCGTCACGCCGGAAAACATCCACAAGCCTGACCTCTGTACGGCATGTAATCATGAATTGCTTCATTCGCACCGTGCAACCGGAGGAAAACGCGGCGGGAACTGTGCTTTTTTGATGATAAAATAACTATGGGGTGGACTCTGGGGGACGGGGGTTGTGGGTCCACCCACCAAGCAACCGAAGGATCACAAAAAAAGGAACCGAAAACAGATCGGCGTCGTCTAAAACGTGTCGGAACATTAACATTAAATACCGGAGGCGGCAATAAAACCGCATTAAAGAGGAGGGTACAATGAGGAGCTTTAACAGAATGATCGCGGTCATAACCATGATTGTGTGCGTGGTTATGAGTATTTCGGCATGCAAAGGTGATGATCCCTCGGGGACGGGGGTTGTGGTTCAAGTGGACCATAACGATGAAACAACCGAAGAAAGCACTTGGAGTAAAGCACGTGAAGAAGAAAATGCAAGCAGAAATAACGAAAAAGAGAAGTTAAGAGCGCAGTTAATTGAAATCGATGACCAAATATCTGATATCATGCTGCATATGAAATCCAAGGCAACGGATGTAAGAAAACACAACGGAGCATTTGAACAATTTGCCTTAAACCTGTTTAGGGAATGCAGGAATAACAGGGACGCGGAAGGAAGCATCCTGATATCTCCGCTTTCGGTCTGCTTTGCGCTTGCGATGGCTGCCAACGGAGCGAGGGAGGAGACTCTTGTGCAAATGGAAGATGTGCTGGGTTTATCCGTAAGTGATCTCAATGAGTTTGTGTCAGCCTGGAATGATCTGATAGAAAGCGACAGTAAATTGCAGGAATTGAGGGATATACAGTATTCCGCTGTATCGGCCGGCAAAAAAAGACTTGCGAGTACATCGATTGAGACCGCGAATTCGGCCTGGCTTAAGAATGATCAGGGATTACGTGTGAACAATGACTTTCTTGATGTGATACAAAACGTTTATGACGGTGAGCTTTTTAAAGCGGCATTTGATGATTCGACGGTTAAAGAAATCAATTCATGGATAGAAGAAAATACTGACGGAATGATAAAAAACATGATTGATACCATCTCTGACACGGCGAAATTCTTTCTGATCAACACACTGCTTTTTGAAGGGAAATGGAATGAAACGTTTTCAAAAGAAGACGTGACGGATGATATTTTTACAACATACGCCGGTGAAGAAAAAGAAATGACGTTTATGAACGGTTCGGCCGACAAATATCTTGAAGACGGCAGAGCGGTCGGCATTAAAAAGCATTATTCTTCTCTCCAATACTCATTTGCAGCGATTATGCCCAAGGAGGGGATCGGAATCGATGAATATTTGTCAGGTATTGATGCGAAGGAACTTGAAAACATTCTTTATCCCGTCGTTGATCGGAACGCTATTATAGATCTTTCAATGCCGAAGTACTCATCCGAATATTATGTGAAAATGAAGAACGTCCTCAGAAATATGGGAATGACGGATGTTTTTGATTCCGAATCAGCCGATCTGTCCGCTTTAGGAACTTATTATGATATTAATTTATATGTGGATGATGTTCTTCACAAAACCTATATTGAAGTGGATGAAGAAGGAACGAGAGCCGGAGCCGCATCCGCTGTGATAGGTTTGTGCGGAGGAATTCCACAGGAAAGAATCGAAGTAAAACTAAACAGACCCTTTATCTATATGATAATCGATGAGAGCTCGAGGATACCGCTTTTTATCGGAACTTTTGAAGGATGATGGCAGATGATGAGGTTGTGTGGTCCCCATGGGACCACACTAAGCGGCAACTCTGTTCTGTCAACTACCCCGACCTCTAAGGCTTTAGCCGTAGGTCGGGGTAGTTGACACATAGACGTTAAAGTCATGGGTCAGTTCGGTATGGGCGGCTTCGCCGGCGGTATAAAGGAGCGCAGGAAGGACCGGCAGAACCGGCAACAACTACAACAAAAGGGCGAAACATGAATATCTTGAATATTGAAAAAGTTTCAAAAACATATATGGAAAAGACCGTGCTTCGGGATGTGACGGTCGGGATCGGTGATACTGACAAGATAGGTGTTGTTGGCACAAACGGAACCGGCAAGTCGACGCTTCTCGGTATCGTGGCAGGGATTGTCGAACCTGACAGCGGTCAGGTCATCAAAACAAACGGGTTAAGGATCTCGTACTTGCCGCAGAATCCCACGTTTGACATGAGCAAGACGCTTCTCGAGAATATCACGGACAAGATCTACGCGGGCGGTGATCATTGGGACAAGATGGGTGAGGTGAAGGCTGCGCTCGCGAAGTTCGGTATCGATGACCCCGAGTGTAATCCGGGGATCCTTTCGGGTGGTCAAAAAAAGAGGGCGGCTCTTGTTGCCGCGATCATGACACCTTCGGATCTTCTCGTCCTCGACGAGCCGACCAACCATCTCGATTCAGGGATGATCGAGTGGCTCGAAGCATTTCTCAGGGGATTTAAAGGCGCGATTCTTATGGTCACTCACGACCGTTACTTCCTCGACGAAGTAACGAACCAGATCCTTGAGATCGATAAAGCGGGCGCATATCGTTACGAATCAAATTACTCGAAATTCCTTGAACTTAAAGAGCAACGCCTTGACTATGAAAAAGCCGCTGAAAGAAAAGCCGCGACTCTTTACAGGAAGGATCTTGCATGGATGCGTTGCGGCGCAAGGGCGCGCTCGACAAAACAGAAGGCGCACATCGAGAGGTTTGAGGCTTTACGCGACCGTGAACGCCCCGAAGAGGAGAGGTTCGTCGCGCTTAGCTCGCTTCCTGCCAGAATGGGCAATAAGACGATCATCCTTGACGGCATTTCCAAAGAATATGAAGGGAGGACGCTTTTTAAGAAGTTCACATATACGTTTAATAAGCTTGACAGGATAGGGATCATCGGACCAAACGGGTGCGGCAAGTCAACGCTTCTTAGGTGTATCATCGGAGAGATTAAGCCGGACGCGGGTGCGGTTGAGATCGGTCAGACGATTAAAATCGGCTATTTCGGGCAGGAAAACGAAGCGCTCGACGAAAAAAAGCGTGTTATCGATTATGTGAAGGATGTTGCGGAATACATCCCGACGGTTGACGGTACGATGAGCGCATCGGTGATGTGTGAGCGTTTTCTGTTTTCTCCCGATATGCAGTACGCGCCCATATCGAAGCTTTCGGGCGGTGAGAAGCGGCGTCTTTACCTGTTGCGCGTGTTGATGGACAACCCGAACGTCATCATCCTCGACGAGCCGACGAACGACCTCGACATTCAGACACTGCGCATACTCGAGGATTACCTCGACGAGTTCGTGGGCATCATCATCACGGTCAGCCACGACCGGTACTTCCTTGACCGCGTGGTCACGAGGATCTTTTCGTTCGAGACGGGCGGAACGCTTAAGCAAAGCGAGGGAGGTTACTCGGACTACGTTGCGCATAAGAATAGTGCGATTTCGGGAAAGAGCAGTACCGGAACATCAGTCGGAAATGCGAGGAAAAGTATCTCCGGAGAGAATGGTGCCGGAGTTGGGAAAAATGGACAAGTCGATGTAAACAATGTCGGGGCGGGCGGTAACAGCTCGGTGGCGAACGGAGCCTTTGGATGTGTGGGAAATCCTGTGGTCGAAGACGGTTCGAGTGTGACCGCGAAAGGAAAGTACCGCGCACCCCGAGAAAAAACGAAGCTCACATTTAATGAACAGAAAGAGTACGATGGAATTGAGGCCGAGATTGAGAAGCTTGAGGCGAGGAGTGCGGAACTCGACGGGCTTATCGCAGGCGCATCGACAAATTATTCGAAGCTTATGGAACTTAGTAAGGAGAAGGAAGAAACGGACGCCGAGATTGAGCGAAAGATGGAGCGATATATCGAACTTCAGGAGATGGTTGACAGGTTTTCAGAAAACTCGTCGGCGAGATAGATGTATTGACCATGGGTGGACCGGGGGGACGGGGGTTGTGGACTACAACCCCCGTCCCCCCGGTCCATCTTGACACAAAGACGATAAAAGAATAAAATAAACCATGATGACACATGCTGCACTTCGTGATACGTGAACAAGCGGCATGAGATTTATGTTACGGGAGGGATGTTTTATGTTAAGAAGTCTTAAGATCAAGATGATCTTGATAATCGCGATCCTTTGTGCCGCACTTCTTGCGGCTGAGTGTATTGTTACATACAACAAGACCAAGGCAAGCTTTGAGCAGGTTCTTAATGATAATTATACGGTAAGAACCAATTATTTTTCGGCAGTCATCGACGGATGGCTCATTGATTCCACAGGTATAGTCAATTCGGCGGAATCATCTCTTATTTCATCTTCTCATGCATCTGAAGCTGATATTGCTCTTTCACAGCAGACTTGTACATCGGCTCTTGAAGAGGTCACAAGGAATAATCCCACACTTTCGATGGTTTATATACAGCTTTCCAACGGAGTTTTTCTCAACGGTTCGGGATGGATCCCCACTCCGGAATTTAACGGTCTGACAAGAGCGTGGTATACCGATGCCGTTGCTGCAAAAGGTGCGTTTTGTTACAGCGAACCCTATGTTGATGCAAGCTCGGGAGAACTCGTTGTTGCCGTGTCCAAGTATTTCAATGTTAACGGCTGGGAAGGCATTGCGGCCATAGACATTTTTGTTTCGCAGCTGCTCGCTGACATTGACAAGCTTGCTGCTGAGAAGGGTGAAAAAGGATCGTATCTCTTTGTTACAAACGAAAAGGATACGCTCATATATCATCCCAATCCCGCATTCCATTCAACGACCGAAAAGATCATGAAACTCAAAGATATCGGTATTGATTACACAGCGGCTGCGTCTTCCGATGATGCCGAGGCCATTACCGATTACAACGGAACTCCCGTATATGTTACCTCGTCAGACATTGGCAATACGGGTTGGAAGGTATTTTATGTAACGCCCGCCGTTAATTTTGACGGTATCACTGAAGGTATAAAGGACACAGGAATGACGATACTTGTTATCTGTGTTGCGATCGCAATCGTTGTTGCGTTGATAGCGGGTCTTATCATGGCAAGACCCATCTCAAGCGCCAGCAAGAAGGTCAGGGATCTTGCCGAAGATGTTAAGAACGGAAAAGCGGATCTTTCCGTAGATATAAAAGCGGGATCGAAGGACGAGGTAGGTCAGCTCGTTAATGCGGTTAATGAGCTTAAAGATGCGATGAAGAACATCATTGCCAACATAAACGATGCTTCGGGCCGGCTTGTTTCGGATGTTTCGGAACTTAAGTCTGCAGCCGACAAGAGCTCTGAGAATGTTAATTCGATCTCGGTGACTATGGATGAGATGAGAGCAAGCTCGGAAGAAACTTCATCCTCGACAACGCAGGTTTCACAGCAGATTGCTGATATTACGGGTCTTACCGAAAAGGTGAGCAAGGATACCGCCGATAAGACGGGAGAGATAAGCCGCAACCTTAAGGATGTAGAAACTCTTAAGACGAGGATCGAAGCAAATGATCAAAACATGATGGCGCGTCTTAACGATGCCATAGGCAGACTTAAAGACAGGATAAGGGATACAAAGAAGGTGGAAGATATCCAGAAAATGACCCAGGGTATTTCCAATGTCGCTTCCGAGACAAACCTTCTTTCTCTCAATGCATCAATCGAGGCAGCACGCGCCGGAGAGGCAGGTCGTGGGTTTGCTGTTGTTGCCGATGAGATTGGTACGCTCGCAGGCAACTCGGCGGACATGGCTCAAAGCATTCAGCAAGTATCAGACGAAGTTCTGGCAATCGTTGACCAGCTCGTAAAGGCAGCAGAGGATGTCTCCGATGTAATGCTTAAGATTTCTGAGGAAAATACGGAAGAGAAAAAGCAGATCATTGATGAATATATGCATTCGCTCAGCGAGTGCTATGATGCGATCTCTTCAATCGCGGATGACAACAGCGAGATAGCATCCTCCATCGGCATGATCAGAGACTCCATAGGTGCGATAGATACTGCAGTTGACGAGAATGCGAAGGGCATAACGAATGTTGCCGAAGGTGCGAACGAGCTTGTTAAGGCTTCCGACCATGTTATCAAGGGCGCTAACTCGGTTGACAGTATATCGACAGACCTCAGACAGCGCGTCAGCGGCTTCCGGTATTGATTGGCAGTCATCACAAAACATACGCACGCAGCATACGACACATAGCGTGCAACACAAAACACAGATAATCCCTCTGCAACAAAAATGCAGAGGGATTATTTAGTATGTGCGCCTAGCGGCGCACGTTTCTAACGGGTTAAAGTCCCGAATCCGCCCGGTAGTGGGAAGGATATAGCCGAAAGCAAGGGTGTCTATCGCGAGGTGGAATCTGAAGGAAGCTGGATGTGGGGAACATACTAACCCA
>JAEEIH010000217.1 GCA_016281275.1 Lachnospiraceae bacterium
AAATAGTTGATTTTGTTGAAAAAGAAAGACAACATTTCGCGATGTACTTCTTCGCGGACGATCTTACATTCTTTAAGCACAGCGGACGGGTTTCGGGTTTGGCCGCAACCATGGGAACGCTCATTGGAATCAGACCGATAATCTATATCGGCGAAGAAGGAAAGATGGTCAGTATCGGCAAGGAAAGAGGCAGGGCCAAGGCAATGCAGAAGCTTGTTTCGTATGTGCGTGAGCTTGGACGTGACCTTACGGAACATAAGATTGTGATCGGGCACTCCGATTGTGAGGAATTGGCGCTCGGAGTCAAGAAGATGCTCCTCGACAGCATCGACAGCTCGCTTGATATCGAACTGCTGGTTGTTAACCCGACCGCAGGCAGCCACTGCGGACCCAATGGTGTCGGGATCTCATTCTACGCCAAGCACAGATAAAAGTGCGCGGCGCTTAAGGGGGAAAAATGGTCAGGATAGTCATAGACTGCTTTGGAGGGGATGAAAGCCCCAGGGTCAATATTGAGGGAAGTATTGATGCTCTCGCAAAATTTAAGGACCTTGAGCTTGTCCTTGTCGGTGATGAAAAGAAGATAAGAGACGAGCTTGCCGCGCAGAATTATTCATCGGATCGCATAAGCATTGTGCACGCACCTGATGTCATCGGATGTGACGAGGTGCCTACGATAGCGGTTCGCACTAAAAAAGAAAGCTCGCTTATGACGGGAATCAGGCTTCTGCGTAAGGATGATACGCTTTCGGGGCTTGTCAGCATCGGCTCGACCGGTGCGATCGTGGCTGCGACCACACTTTTTATCGGAAGAGTACCCGGTGTCGTTCGTCCCACACTTTGCCCGCTCCTTCCCACTATGAAAGAGGGCAGGATAGTCGGTATCTGTGACAGCGGCGCTACGGTTGACTGTACGCCCACTCAGCTTTACCAATATGCGATCATGGGATCGCTCTACATGGAGAAGGTGTTCGGGGTAAAATCTCCGAAGGTCGCTCTTCTCAATGTCGGGGTCGAGGAAGAAAAGGGTGATGAACTTCGCAGAGAAGTGTATGGGATGCTTAAGAATGAGCCGAGGGTTAATTTTGTCGGCAATATGGAGGGTCGAGACCTCTTGAAGGGTGACGTCGATCTGGTTGTGTGCGACGGATTCTCCGGAAATGTCATGTGTAAAACTGTTGAGGGAACGGCGATAGAGATGTTCAGGATGATCAAGAAGGACATCATGTCGTCCCTGAAAAATAAGATCGGTGCCATGTTTATGAAAAAGATGTTCGCTAAAGAAAAAGCGTTCCTTGATTATCAGAATTATGGCGGAAGTGTGCTCATAGGAGCAACGAAAGTTGTCGTCAAAGGTCACGGCAGCAGTAAAAGGACATCATTTGCCAAGTGCATTGAACAGGCATATATGATGGAGACGGGTAATCTAAACCCCGAACTGGAAAAAATCTTATCAGAAAAAAAGGAGGATAAAGGAGATGTTTGATTCTGTAAAGAAGATCCTTGTTGAACAACTTGGGGTTGATCCTGATACCGTAAAGCCCGAGACTAAGATCAAGGATGAGCTGGGCGCTGATTCGCTTGATGTAATGCAATTGCTGATGTCTCTCGAAGATGAATACGGTGTAAATATTCCGGATGAAGAGCTCACAAACTTCGAGACAGTACAGGATGTATGCGATTTTCTTGAAAAGCAGAATATCTGATATAACAAAATTGAACCGAAACGTTGTATAGGTACAACGTTTCAAAAAGAGACTCCCCGACGCAAGTCGTTGGGGAGTTTGTCATTATTATCATTATTCAATAAATATAATTTTTCTTCGGCATTGTGAGTGAACGGCTTGCTCTGTAGGTATTTAGCCTACGTCTGTAGAAAAGGTATGCGATCCCTGCGCCGACGAGCATTACAGCAGCGATAAGTATCGCGCACTGTGCGAAATAGCTTTCCGGAAGCATGTCAATGATCGGGTCGGTTGCCGGATCGAAGATCCAGTCGTCGTTGTTGAACATCAGCTTGTGAAAAAGAATGAAAAGAGTATCAAAGCTGATAAGCGAGAAGACCGCCACAAAAACCGGAAGCACCGCAGCGCAGATCGCGCATGTCTTCAGGTACATGAAAGAACCGTTACGATGCTTTGATATAAATGCTATGACGGTCGTGATAAGGCTTACGGCACCCATTATGTAAATGACAGTGAAGATCACTTTTACTTCCGCAAAATGAGATAAGGCAGATTCGGACGACGGAAGTGAAGGAAACGAAAGAGGACCCGTAAAGAAAGGACAGCAGTAGTCTATGAGAGCGTCGTAGTTTTCCCTGATGACAACAGCGTTATATCCGCTGGCAGCAGGGAGATCGTTCCAACTGATGTTGAGGTAATAAAGGAATCGCATGTTGACAGCAAGATAAAGACCAACAGCAAGCAGGGAAATCATAAAACAGATTCCGAGCACGATGTCAGTCCATCTGAAACGTTCACTTGAATTAAAAGTGAATTGTCTTCCCAAAATGTACCTCTTTCTACAAAGTCCGAATAATCATTCTACAACAGTAACACTATACTAACACAATACTTTGAGCTTAGCAAGGAGAATATTAAATTTCTGTAAAGTAATGTTCGGGACATTGTATAAAAGAGTTTTTTAAGGATTTTGCCCGAGGGAAAAACGATCAGGCACGGGTATCGAACCCTTTTATTCCGAGTGGGGATGAAACGATCTCGCTTCCGGGAAGATTTGAGGGGTCGAGTTCGGGATTGTTTTCGATACGTTCCTTAAAGTCGAGGGCAGGCTCGACGCCGATCATACGGAGCTTTTCGGAAAGTGTGCCGCTGTCTGCTTCGAGAAGAGGCGAAGCCTCCTTAGAGGAGAAAAAGTCGATTTTCAGAGAATTCCCTTTGAGGACCATTTTGATGTCGAGTTCCTTAAGAGAGGGCATATTGAGGTGAAGGACGGCGCTTGTTCCTTCATCTTTCCTTATGCGTGTTTTTTTGTTTGCAAAGAAACGCAGGTGAGTTTTCCTGTTTTCATCTTCGTTTTTTACGGGTACTTCGGCATAGGCGTACATATCGTTCAATTTTAAAAGCGTACGCATTGAATTCGTGGCTTTGTCGACCTTTGCTGCCATAGCTTCGTCTCCGCGTCTGTGTGATATTTCTCGTGCGCTTTCGAGGTAAGAAACGGCGGATTCAAGGAAGCGCTTTATGCCCTCTGAGGAAATGTCGGAGCGGTCAATACCGGGTTTTGCGGAAAGTGCATTTAAGAGGTCCCTTAAGGGAACCTGTGAAAGAAGATTTCGGGAGCCCGGATCACCGGATACCGAAGTCTCTGCCTGACCGTATGCTGCGGTCTCGGAAGCGCTCATGCCTGCTGAGTCGCCCGTTTCTGCCGGAGACAACCGGTTTGAAACGGAGGCAAAAGCATTTCCCGCATCGGTATTCAAAACAGTCGAAGATGCGACCACCGGTTCACCGTCCAACGGATTTGGAGATCTAAAGCCTGCGAAACCGCCCTGTTCCGTGGGGAACGAGGCACTTGAACCGGTTGAGGTGCCGGAAGTGTCAGCGCCGGTGAAGCTGCTTGATCCCGTGAGAAGTGAGGCACTTGAACCGGTTGAGGTGCCGGAAGTGTCAGCGCCGGTGAAGCCGCTTGATCCCGTGAGAAGTGAGGCACTTGAACCGGCAGAGGTGCCGGAAGTGTCAGCGCCGGTGAAGCCGCTTGATCCCGTGAGAAGTGAGGCGTTTGAACCGGCTGAGGTGCCGGAAGTGTCAGCGCCTGCGGACCCACCTGTTTCCGTGAGGGGTGAGGTGTTATTTGAACCGGCTGCGACATCGGAAGCTACGGTACTCGCGGAACCGACTGCCTGCGAGATGGATGAGGCATCTGAAACGCTCGCGTTTACGGAAGCATTACGGGCAGTAGCCCCTGCGACCGGGGACGAGGTGCCGGAAGCGTTCGTTTGATCCGTACCGATATTTGAATCGACCGACGATGTTACGGTCGAACCGCCCAAGACTCCCTGAGATGAAGCGTTGGTTCCGGAAAGCGGCATATGAGCGTCAACGGAATCGGATACCGAACCGAAAGAAACGGTCGTGAATTCGGGAGACGATTGAGCGAAGGCAGACGGAGCCTCCTGCACGGATGCTTCGTTTGTGAATTCGGTCGAAGCGGCTGCCGTGGTGTCGGTAAAGGAATCAATCGAAATATCCTGTCCGTCTTTTGATAGGACATCGGAAAGAAGATCAGTTGCGTCTATATATGAATTGATATCGTTCAAAGCGTCAAGGAGCATATCGCGTGCTGCGAGAAACGCGTTGGCATCGGAAAGAGAAGAAAGATTGACCGGAACGCCTGCCGAATGGAGCAGGATCACAGCATCAACAGACTCGTTCGGATATGCGGAAAGAGTCCTTGATATCGATTTCAGTGTGTCGGCATCAATGGGAAGCTCCTGTGATATAAGGGATGACACGATCTGCCTGTTTTTGGCGGTGTCGGGAAGACCTGCGTCGCCGAGCGCCTTTGCGGTTACGGGAGCCGGAACGGGTGTGGGGGACGTGCCTGCTGATCCCAAAGACCCGGGAGCTGCGCCGGAAGAAGCGCGTGCACCGGAGCCCGCGGACGTGCTTTGCGAACGCCCCGGATTGTCGGAAGATTTATTTATGCCGTTGTCACGATAGTCATTAAAGCGGATTCCCATGTAAGACTCCTCTGTGAAGGTGGTTAAAAACCGATTCCGATCATTCTTCCCGGCCGGGATGTTCAAAAGAGAACACCTGTCCATGACCATGCATTATGTTCTTCATAATAAGCGGATAATCCGCTTATTTGTTTTCTGATAAAATTATCGGCAGATACTAAAAAAATTATATATCATTCACATAAAATATGCTATACTGTAACCCGTTAACACAATAACGTTGTTAATCGTATATCGGACGAAATACATTTAATAATGTATGGGACGAGATAATAGCCGCTTCGTTGAAGTACAGGCAGGGAAACGCATGCGGGAGCGCCCGCGTGCAAAGAGGAGGAAATATTGTATGGCCGAATTTGTTTTGGTTTCTGACGTTACTGCGGAAATCTCTCAGCAGAATGTCGAGAAATACGGTATGGAGATCGTACCGATGACTTTCTTTCTCGGGGATAAGGAATATCATCAGTTCCCCGACAATCACGAGCTGAGCATGAAAGAATTCTATGAGGGACAGGTTGCGGGACTTGAGACCAAATCTTCACAGATCACACCTGTGGAATTCACAAAAGTGTTTGAAAAAGTGCTTAAAGAGGGAAAAGATATCATATACTACGGACTTTCGTCAGGACTTTCGGGAACCTACAATTCATCGGTTATCGCAGCCGAGGATCTTATGGACAGGTACCCGGGTCGAAAGATCAAGTGCGTTAATCCGATCTGTGCTTCGGTCGGAGAGGGATATCTTTTTGTTATGGCTGCCAAAAAAGCCATGGAGGAGAATCTCGGATTTGATGAGATCGTTAAGTTTTTGGAAGATACACAGGCTTCAATCTGTCATTGGTTTATGGTCGACAACCTTGAGCAGCTTCGTAAGGGCGGTCGTATCAGCGCGGTTTCCGCAATCGTCGGGTCGGCGCTTAACATTTGCCCTATCATTACAACCGACAGAGAAGGCGCTTTGAGAGTGGCAACCAAGGTCCGCGGTAAGAAAAAGGCGATGAGTTACCTGATCGAAAGAATCGAAGAGGACGGTATCAGGGAAAAGAACGATTTTATCATGGTAGGACATGCCAACAACATGGAAGCCGCAGAAAAGCTTAAAAGTGAGATACTCGAGAGGGGCCTTGCGAAAGAGGTGGAGATCGCCGACATCGGTCCCGTTATAGGTTCACACGTGGGAAGCGGCATGTGCGCCGTTCTCTTTGTGGGTGAGAACTATAAAGATGTGTAAATCACCATGTCGATCTGTGCTGTGACGGGCATAAAATATTACCCTCCGGGTGAAGATATTGATCGGTGCCGGGCGAAGACCCGATACCGAATCGGAAAGCGGTGAGAGCTTTCTGATAGGAGGTTTCAGGTTTTGATATCAACAGTTACGATTTTTTTGCTTATTGCCGAGATTCTGATCGTAGTTACGACGCCCTTGGTGCTTTTCGCGATAATCAGGTTCAGAAAGCTCTGTAATTTTGCTCCGTTTATGGCGGGCGTTTCGGCGCTTCTTATAATATATCCGATAGAAGCGTTGGTAAGAGGCTTTGTGTTTGCCGAAGATGCTTTTCTGTCAAGGATTACCGGCAATGTTCTGATCAACATCATTCTTACCGGAGTAGTGACGATCGTTTTCGGTGAATTTGTCAGGTTTATTGTGTTCCGATTTGTCATTCAGGAGAGCAACAGAAGACATGATGCACTTGCGTTTGGCGCGGGCTTTGCACTTGTTGAGGTGACGATCAACACATTTTTTGCGGCATTTGAGCCCGTAATGGTGGCCGGTCTTATAAATGAGTCCGGAGCCGATGCTTTTATCGCAACTTTTGAAGATCCGGAAACGGGCAGGGGAGTTGTTGAGGTTATGCAGTCGATCACGACTTCCAGGATCATTGTTGTAACCATCAATCTTCTTTTGCTGATCGTTATCCAGATTTCACTTGCCATGATTTGTTTCTACGCCGTCAAAAAGAAAGCGTACCGGTTTATCTCGTTGGCTTGCGGATTGGATTTCATTCTTGCTGTGCCGACCTCCCTTGAAAACGCGGGAGTTATTGTCGATATCGCGGCTATGATCGTTCAGGTTCCGCTTGTGCTTTTTACGGTATATGTAGCGGCAAGATGCTTCAAGGATTACGACAAGAAGGCGGTTTATCCCGATATCGCGACTTTCTTCGGAATCGGAGGGAGAAGACTCGGACAATGAAACCATAGATGATCGCTTTGGTGTGGTCCCATGGGGACGGGGGTTGGGTGGACCACATTTACGTCTCCTGCCACGAACTATTCTCCGAAAGGCGCTCTCGCCAAGCTACCAGAAAACTTGTTTACAAGTTTTCGTGCTCGAAGCAAAACGTTTCAATGGTTCAATTAAATGTTTTGCGTGAGAGTCGCGAAGTGAAACGGAGCGAGTAGCGTCTGCCTGATGTTCGAGCACATAGTGCGAAGAACGAAGGCTAGCGTTCTC
>JAEEIH010000218.1 GCA_016281275.1 Lachnospiraceae bacterium
AGGGGAAGACAAAACAGTATATCTTCATCAGTTCGGCATCGGCCTACAACAAACCGGCTGCGAACTATGTGATCACGGAGGGGACTACTCTTGCGAACCCTCACTGGCAGTATTCGCGCAACAAGATCGCATGCGAGGAGTTCCTTATGAAGAAGTATAGGGAGGAAGGTTTCCCGGTGACTATTGTAAGGCCGAGCCACACATATGATGAGAGAAACGTGCCGCTCGGGGTGCACGGAAAGAAGGGATTTTATCAGGTCGTCAAGAGGATGAAGGAGGGTAAGCCCGTCATCATTCAAGGCGACGGTTCTTCGCTTTGGACTGTGACATTTAACAGTGACTTCGCGATCGGATACACCGGTCTTATGGGAAACCGTCATGCGATCGGTGAGGCATTCCAGATCACGGGAGACGAAACGCTCACGTGGACACAGATCTATCAAACGATCGCCGACAAGCTCGGAGTCGAACTGAAGCCTTATTATGTTGCTTCCGAATACCTGAGCGCAGTGGGCGATAAGTACGGATTTGATTTCGAGGGAAGCCTTATCGGCGACAAATCTGTTTCGGTTGTTTTTGACAACAGTAAGCTTAAGAAGCTTGTTCCTCAGATGACGACCAACGTGAGGTTCGATGAGGGGGTTAAGATCGCACTTGATTACGTGGAGAGCCACCCTGAGTGTCAGGTCGAAGATCCTGAATTTGACGAGTGGTGCGACAGAGTGATCGCGGCACTTGAAAAGTCAAAACAGGAGATATAGGCTATTTCGCATATCCAAGCGAGAGGATTGTAAACGATTTGTCCTCTGAACCTTCCGCCATTCTTATTTCTACTGTATGCTCTGCACTTTCTTCAGCATCGATCAGGGAAACCACGTTACAGTTGTTCCATCCGCCTGAGTTCCACCCGTTGCAGGCAGTTACAGGCGTACCGTCGACAAGGATCTCAGCGAGTCCGAAAGATTTGGAGCTCGAGGTCTTAAAGTTCAAGAGGAGCTTTTTACAGTTAAGCTTGAGTGTAAAAGGATCGTTGCCACTATCCTTGTCATGCATGAAGTTCTGTGCGAAGGCCGCTTTCCCCGTGAAGAACATAGACTGAACAGCCTTGTCGGTAAGAGAGAAGCTGCCGGGGTCAAGGGTAATTCCTTCTTCTAAGGACGTTGTATCAGAAGTTATCATGGACGTGTGCTCATAGTGAACTTTCTTGATACCGTGGTCGGGGACATCCGATGTCGTATCGGGAACTTCTCTGTCAACAAGACCGACGAGATGCATGAGGCAGTCGCTCATGATCTGGTGACCATAGGTCTTGGGGTGATATTCGTCAGAGAAGAAGAGAGCATCGTTTAAGTCGCCGTTAGCATACGGAGTAGCGATCGCGTCTTTAATGCTCACCATCGGGAGCTCATAGATCTCTCCTTCGGGGATATAGTTCGTCTGCATATTCCATTTTGATTTGAAAACAGCAAAGAGGAGGATCACCGCGCAGTCGGGATTATCGGTGAGCGCTCTGTGGATCATGCTCGAATATGCCTGCCCATGAGTCGCTTCTCCGGAATCGTTAACCGAAAACTCTATGATGAGTAGATCGGGCGCACCGCCTAAGAGTCCGACAACATCCCTGTCGTAACGCATGATCCCGAGAGACGAAGGAGTACCTGAAAGACCGGCATTAACAAAGGTCATATTCCCGGCGCCTTCAGGGCAATAATCTCTTTCAAAAGCAGCTGCGAATTTATATGCATAACCTTCTTTATTGACTACCGCGCCGGCGCCTTCCGTAACGGAGCCTCCGATGGCAGCCACGCGGATCTCGCTTCCTGCGCGTGCTTTTTCAAGAACTTTTTTAAGGCGGGCATTGTTACCGGTTGAGACGATCGATGCAGCCAACATATTTGAGTACCATTCTTCATACTCCTCTTCACCGGGAATGATCTCAGGCAGTTCGGGAGTTTCTGCTGCAGGCGTGATCCCACCATCTGTCTCTGATGTGTCTGTATCAGGAATGTCGGGATCTTTATCAATAGCAGAAGTATCGTCAGAAGTGGTACCGACTGATGAGTCGGTATCACTTGTTTCTGTCGGAGTAACGACCGAATATGTGTCGTCCGCTTCAGAAACGGAAGTTTCGTCCGATTTAAGACCGGGGGTTGTATCCGGGGTTTCTACGGTAGGGCTTTCTGAAGAGGTATTCCTACTTTTGGGAGTAGAAGAGCATCCCGAGATGATAAGAGCTAAGAAAAGTATAAGTGCGATGAGCTTGGTCTTTGTGTTCATGAAATCTCCTTGTATAGAACATGTCTATTTTCCTATGAAAACAAGAATACCAAAAAGAAAAAAACCTATCTACTCAAAAGATGATGAGAGGCTTGTCAAAAAGAGGTAGGAATCGTTGCTGATGCACCTTCCAAAGATGCGCCCTATGAGGTATTTAGTTAAGTGAAACAGTACAGAAGGTAATTAACGATTGCATTAAACGCGCCCGGAGCATGCGAGCGAAGGGTGCGTAAATAATTTTTGGTTATATTGAACAAATTGCACCCCAGATTTTTGTGCTATATTCCAAGTATTATTTTAATAAGTATCGTGTTATGATTCAGACGTAAGGTAAGCAACCCTACGTCTCAGACTGAAGACAAAGTCCTCTTTTTCTTTTATGTAATTCGCTAAAGATTCAACCCGGCAGATTTAAGCTTTTCCGTTAGTTCACGAATTAAAGCGTCTTTTTCTGAATTAACTCGGTTTGCTTCAGTGAGTAAAGCATCTTTTTCGGAAATCAGGCGTTCGGATTCTTCAATACGTTTTTGGTCGGCAGCAGACTGCTTTTGGTATTCGGCAGATTGCTTTTGGTATTCAGCAGATTGCTTTTGGTATTCAGCAGACTGTTTTTGATATTCAGCAGACTGCTTTTTGTATTCTTCCAGTTCTTTTTGCATGCTCTGCCACATCATCTCGCCTTCTTCGCGGTTGCGCATTCTTTCGCGGATGATTTCTTCCTCTGTCATTTGCCATGCGGAGGAAACGGCTCTCTCGATAGTTTTGTTTTTTTCAGCAAGCATCTTCAAATCCTCCCACGTTTCAGCCATAAAAAGCTTTGCCCAATTAACAAGACCGTAGTTGATGTCATTATCAGTAGCGAGATCGATCTTGGTCATGTCGATGTTTGTAAGTTTTATCTTTTCACTATAAATATAGTGCCGGTCGTCGGTGCTTGTCAACATGTACGAGGTGTTGAACGCGGGGTTCTCTTTGAACAGAGTATAGTCACAGAAAGTGACTTGCCAGAAGCCCGGATGATCTTTGTACAAGTCGCCGTGTTTAAGGTTGTCATACCCGCGGCAGGCGTAAAGGACGCTTCTCTCTTTCCAACCGGCACGGTTATAGGTCTGCATCTCGATATCGATCGGTTGTTGTTTGTTCAAAATGACATGGATGTCCATGCGGATTTCCTTATCATCTGCACTTGCACCGAGTATTATCGGGTTGGTTATCTCTGCACTGGTTATTTCGGAAACGTCAACATAAAGCAGAGATGCGATCAATGCTTTCAGACTTTCGTTATCGCATTGTAGAAACGCGCGGAACAGGTAGTCATTACGCATCTTAAAGTCAAGCGGTCCTTCTTTTTGTTTCCAATCATCTTTGAAAGGTATGATAGTAAGTGTAAATTTGTTCATGGGTCTCCTCCTTCTTTTGAGTGCGGCAGAAACGAATCCATGAACGAATAGAGAGCGTCCTGCTGCATTTTATGAATTAAAAGCAGCAGAACATCCGAGAAATAACCAGAAGCGGGATCATACCGCTGAGAAACAGAAGAAGCTGACTGCTTTGTGTGGGTAGAATAGCATATTGTCACAGGGATTTCTATCGGAGATTTTAACAAATCCGACGCGTGGTTTTTGTGCAAAATGCCAAGGCTCGTATTTTAAGATGGGGGCGCCTGATATTCTACGAATATCAGTAACAGGGAATTATTGACATAATCCCCTGTTACAAAGCTTAAAGACCATATGTATCCAAGGAGGTAGTCATGAAAACAAAACTATTTCAGAGAGTGATGGCCTTATTAAGTGTTGCTATTCTTCTGGTATCGGTTCTTCCGGCAGGAAGCGCATTGGCATCTGAAAAGCCCGAAACTCCAAAGATCTCAGTTAAAGCGGTCAACGGAACCGACGTGAAGGTTACGATTGAAAAAACAAAGGGCGCAGACGGCTATGAGGTGTGGATTACATCGGATTGCGGGTATACGGGGTACAAGAACGAAAATCATTATTTTACTTATAGTTATAATGATGAAAGTTTCGGAGATTATATTAATGCCGCAACAGTAGATAAGAACGGAAAGGCAGTGAGAACTATCACAATCAAGAATCTGTCCAAACCAATAATTTCAATCAAGGTGCGTGCTTATGTTGGTACACATTATACAGACGGAGGCTATAATAGACCTGGCATCTACGGTGATTTCAGTAAAGCGAAATCAATTGAGGTAACAGCTCAGAAAAAAGGGTATAAGTCTTCATATGATTTCGCTAAGGTTAAAAGAGGCGAGACAATTAAGTTTGGAAGTTATGAGCAAAATTATCCTGTAGATGGAAAGGATCCCATCGAATGGGTAGTTCTAGATAAAGGTACAAATGAGATATTTATAATGAGCAAATACGCACTTGATAATTTGCCATATAACGTAGATCGCACAGAAGTTACCTGGGAGACTTGTACTCTGCGAAAATGGCTAAATGAATGTTTTTATGATGCAGCATTCAATAATACTGAAAAGACGATGATCTTAAACAAGACCGTCTTGAATTCGAATATAGTAAACCGTTCTTACCCTGAAACAGAAAGTGGGAGTGACACAAAAGACAAAGTTTTTTTATTATCGTTTGAGGATTTTTTAAAGGAAGGATATGGTTTCTACATGGATAATAATGTCCATAATATATATAATGCAAGAGATATTAATCGTCGATGTGCTCCAAGTTGTTACGCAGTTGCTCAAGGAGCGTATCATTATATAGGTAATGATAACGATTGCCTTACTGCCGATAATGAAGGCGGGTGTAGTTGGTGGTTGCGTTCGTCGGGGAGTGATAATGAAAGTGCCGCGTTCGTGTACGACACCGGTCGAGTTAAAGAGAAGGGCTGTCGGGTCAAACAAGACTCTCTCGCCGTGCGTCCCGCTATGTGGATCAAACTCAAATCAGAATAATAAGCTTTTCAGCGTCCATTGCATCAAGCTATGGACGCTGTTTTTGTTGGTATGACCCTCTGGGCCATCCAGAAATTCAAAACAATTTGAAAACATAGCAGAATTTATATATTATATCAATAGGATGATGCTATGCTCGGTGGAACTGGTATATATGAGGGGGTGCGCCATGCAGACATTGATCAGACCATCTGCAAAAATACAACAAGACCTTAATGAAGCTAAAACGAGCAACCACAAAACGTCTCTCTTGAAAAAGATGTTTATTTACGTTGGATGTTTGGTCGCTCTTATCGGTCTGTGTGTTCTGACTGTCTATCCGGTTTATGAAAATAGTCATGTCGTAATAGAGGATGACGACAGAACTCCGAGAAGTCCTATGAGCGAAGAGCAAGCGCAACTGGAAATGCGGTTTTCGGATGCATATAATTCTCAATACAACAGCCTTCTGAGGTATTGGGGAGATGTCCTGCCCGATTACTACGGGGGCGCGTTTATTAAGGACAGAATATTTCACGTTCTGGTTACCTGCGATCCGGAGGATGTTCGGGAAGAGATAGTTTCGGTGACCGAAAATCCGAATGTTGATATCCGTCAATGTGAGTACTCTTATAACGAATTGACAGAACTGAGAGACAGGTTGAGCACGACGCTGAAAGAATTATATGAGGAAAAGAACGAAGTGGCAATGCTTCTTTCGGCAATGATGTTGGAAGAAAAGAAGAATAGGGTCCGTTTGAACATATATGAAAACGATCAGGACAAAGCGGATGAATTTGCCTCACTCTTAGGGATTAGAAATGATAAGAGAGTACGATTTGTTTACGCGCCGTACCGTATAACTTATGCGTGAACTCGGCACTTGAAAAGTCAAAGCAGGAAGTATAGGATAATAGAGGTATCAAAGAAAGCTTGGGGTGGACCCTTGGGGACGGGGGTTGTGGACCATGTACTTCAATGGTCCATAACCCCCGTCCCCAAGGGTCCACCCCAAGATGGAGTACAAATGTCAGGACAATTTATCAGAACAGAGATGCTTATAGGAGAAGAGGGGCTTGAAAAGCTCCTTTCTTCTCGTGTGTGCGTTTTCGGTGTAGGCGGTGTCGGAAGTTACGTCGTTGAAGCGCTTGCGAGGAGCGGTGTGGGAAAGAT
>JAEEIH010000219.1 GCA_016281275.1 Lachnospiraceae bacterium
CAAGCTGAACATCGTGCTCAACTCACTCCTTCAGGATCTCGACCTTGAAGAGATCAACATGAGCATCATCCAGAAGATCAAGGAGCAGGCCGGCGAGGACAGCGCACTGATCGGACGTGTACTTGATGCGATCGGAGAGGCAATCCGCGAGGAGGACAACATCGAAGTCTACACGAGCGGTGCCACGAACATCCTCAACTACCCCGAGCTTTCGGGTGATGACAGTGCAAAGAGGCTTCTTTACACGCTTGAAGACAAGCAGGAACTTGCGGAGCTGGTCGATGACAAACTCTTAAGTGAAAGCGGAGAGCACAGCGGGACGAAGGGAGATATTCAGGTCTACATCGGGAATGAAACTCCGATCGACTCCATGAAGAACTGTTCGGTCGTTACGGCGACGTACGAGATCGAAGAAGGTGTCTACGGAAAGGTCGGTATCATAGGTCCGAAGCGTATGGATTACGACAAAGTCGTCGGAACGCTTAAAACGCTTATGACACAGCTTGACGAAATCTTTAAGAAGAAGTAGTGCCGGTGAAGAAATTTTTGAATTTACGGAAACCGCATGAAATATATGAAAATCAGTTTCGAAAAGAAACTGAAGGAAAGGAATGAGACGTAATGTCTGACAACATTAAAGAAAAACTTTTAAAGGAATCGATTGATGCAGCCAAGGCTTCCGAGAACGGTGCGGAGTATGCAGACCGTGAGGACGCGGTTGCCGAGGAAGAAAGCGTATCTGCAGATACGGAAAATCCCGGCACGGCCGAGGCGCATGATGAGATAGATAAGAGTCCGGAAGAAGAGACAGTTAAAGATGCTCCCGAAGGAGCGGAAAAAGAGGAAGCTGACGAGAAAGGCACTTCCAAAGGCAAAAAGGGTCTCTTCGGAAAGAAGGACAAGAAAGACAAGAAAGACGAGCAGATCAAGGAACTCAACGACCGCCTGCTCAGAAATCTTGCAGAGTTTGACAACTTCAGAAAGCGCACCGAGCGCGAGAAAGCGCAGATGTTCGAGATCGGTGCGAAGTCGATCATCGAGAAGATACTTCCCACGATCGACAATTTCGAGAGAGCGATCGCTTCCGTGCCCGAAGAACTGAAGGGTAACGCTTATTGCGACGGAGTGGAGAAGATTTACAAACAGCTCATGTCGAATCTCGAGGAAGCGGGAGTCAAACCGATTGAAGCCCTTGGGGCGAAATTCGATCCCAATCTCCACAATGCGGTAATGCATGAGGACAACGAAGAATTCGGTGAGGACACAGTCAGCGCCGAGCTTCAAAAAGGGTACACCTACCACGACAGTGTGATCAGGCACAGTATGGTAAAGGTAGCCAATTAGCATGGAATCGATGGCATATAGATATCCGCAGCGGGATAGACACGATCCCGCAAAAGTTTCAGACAATCAATCTAAGAAAAGAGGGAATTATTATGAGTAAGATTATAGGTATCGACCTTGGAACAACAAATTCATGCGTAGCGGTTATGGAAGGCGGCAAAGCCGTTGTATGTACAAACACGGAAGGACAGAGAACCACTCCTTCGGTAGTGGCATTTGCAAAGAACGGTGAGAGACTTGTCGGTGATGCTGCAAAGCGTCAGGCTGTTACAAATTCCGACAAGACGATATCTTCGATCAAGCGTCATATGGGTACCGACTTTAAGGTAACCATCGATGACAAGAAGTACACACCTCAGGAAATCTCGGCGATGATCCTTCAGAAGCTTAAGGCTGATGCAGAGGCATATCTCGGCGAGAAAGTTTCGGAAGCCGTTATCACAGTTCCCGCATACTTCAACGACGCACAGCGTCAGGCAACAAAGGATGCGGGCAAGATCGCGGGTCTCGATGTTAAGCGTATCATCAACGAGCCCACGGCAGCAGCTCTTGCGTACGGCATTGACAATGAGAAAGAGCAGAAGATCATGGTTTACGACCTTGGCGGCGGTACATTCGATGTGTCCGTTATCGAGATCGGCGATGGTGTTATCGAAGTTCTTGCAACAGCCGGCGACAACAGACTCGGCGGTGATGACTTTGATGACAGGATCATGAAGTACATGATCGAAGACTTCAAGAAGAAAGAGGGAGTTGATCTTTCACTCGACAAGATGGCTCTCCAGAGACTTAAGGAAGCAGCTGAGAAGGCAAAGAAGGAACTTTCTTCTTCGACAACCACAAACATCAACCTTCCTTTCATCACAGCAACCCAGGACGGACCCAAGCACTTTGATATGGACCTCACACGTGCGAAGTTCGAGGAACTCGTTTCCGATCTTATCGAGAGAACAGTTATCCCCGTACAGAACGCGCTTCGTGATGCGGGCATTTCGGCAAGCGAGCTTTCAAAGGTTCTCCTCGTCGGCGGATCGACACGTGTTCCCGCTGTTCAGGACAAGGTTAGGATGCTCACGGGGCATGAACCGAGCAAGTCTCTTAACCCCGACGAGTGCGTTGCTCTCGGTGCTTCGATCCAGGGTGGCAAGCTCGCAGGTGATGCAGGCGCCGGTGATATCCAGCTCCTTGATGTAACACCTCTTACTCTTGCCATTGAGACGCTCGGCGGTGTTGCAACACCCATTATCAAGAGAAATACAACGATCCCCACAAGAGGATCGCAGATATTCTCGACGGCAGAGGATAACCAGAGCGCAGTTGACATCCGCGTTACACAGGGTGAGCGTCAGTTTGCACGCGACAACAAGCTCCTCGGACAGTTCAGACTTGACGGGATCCTTCCCGCAAGACGTGGCGTTCCTCAGATCGAAGTTATCTTCGATATCGATGCGAACGGTATCGTTAATGTTTCCGCAGTAGATAAAGGAACAGGACGCGAGCAGCACATCACCATCACTTCTGGCACAACAATGACTGAGGCAGATATCGAGAAGGCAGTCAAGGAAGCAGCCGAGTACGAGACTCAGGATAAGAAGCGTAAGGAAGCTGTGGATGCACGCAATGAGGCAGACTCCATCGTATTCCAGACCGAGAAGGCACTTCAGGATGTGGGCGATAAGATCGCCGATTCCGATAAGAGCACGGTTGAGGCTGATATCCAGACACTCAAGGATATCCTTGCAAAGACCAATCCCGAGGCAATGTCCGAAACTGAAGTTGATCAGATCAGGGCAGCCAAGGAGAAGCTTATGACAGATTCGCAGAGCCTCTTCCAGAAGGTATATGAGCAGGCTCAGGCAGCTCAGGGCGCACAGGGTCAGCCCGGTCCCGACATGGGCGGCGCTTATCAGGGTGCTCAGGGACCTCAGCCCGGAAACGGCGGAAATGATGATAATGTCGTTGACGCGGACTACAAGGAAGTATAAAATACTGCAAGGCAGTACTAGGAGTACCATCAAATGGCTGATAAAAGAGATTATTACGAAGTCCTCGGGGTAGCAAAAACTGCTACCCCTGAGGAGATTAAAAAGGCATATCGTGTTCTTGGGAAAAAATATCATCCCGACGTAAATCCCGGTAACAAGGAAGCCGAAGAAAAATTCAAGGAAGTCGGCGAGGCCTACGCAGTTCTTTCCGATCCCGACAAGCGAAGGCAGTATGACCAGTTTGGTCATGCGGCTTTTGAACAGGGAGGAGCAGGAGGTTACGGTGGCTTCGGAGGCTTTGGCGGTTTTGGTGATATTGATTTCACGGATATGTTCGGAGACCTTTTCGGAGGCATATTCGGCGGAGGTTCGAGACGATCGAACGGCGGTCCGCAAAAGGGAGCGAATCTTCACACCTCGATAAAAATCACATTCGATGAGGCAATGAAGGGTGTTGAGAAGGAAATCGAGCTTACATTAAAGGATGAATGTCCAACATGTAAGGGTTCGGGCGCAAAGCCCGGGACCACGCCGCTTACATGTCCGAAATGTAAGGGAAAAGGTCAGGTGGCATATACACAGAACACGCTTTTCGGAGTTACAAGGAGCATTCAGGTTTGTCCGGATTGTCGCGGAACAGGAAAGCTCATTAAGGATAAGTGCCCCGATTGCGGAGGAACCGGCTATAAGAGCAGTAAAAAGACGCTTCAGGTTTCGGTCCCCGCCGGTATCGACGACGGACAGAGCATCAGGCTTTCGGGAAAGGGCGAACCCGGAACACAGGGAGGTCCGAGAGGAGATCTGCTTGTGGAAGTCAGAGTGCAGGATCATCCGATTTTCCAAAGAGACGGACTCAATATTTATTCGGTTGCACCCATGAGTTATGCCACGGCAGTACTCGGCGGTGATGTGAGGATCTCGACCATAGACGGTGATGTTATTTACGAGGTAAAGCCCGGTACGGCGACAGATACACGTATCAGACTCCGCGGAAAAGGAGTTCCTTCGTTGAGAAACAAGAACGATCGCGGCGATCATTATGTTACGCTCGTTGTTGATGTTCCTACCAAGCTTACGAATGAACAAAAAGATCTTTTGAGAAAATTCGAGGATTCTCTTAGCGGAAAGACAACGGACGACGCACCCAAAAAAAAGAAGCGTCTGTTCTGAGCGTGGTTCCGTGTTCGGTGCCGGATCGGGACATGCTTCCGAGTCGGACACAAATGAAGTGAATAAAGGGAAAAATAATGACACAGAAAGCAAAAAGCAGCATCTTTATAGTAATTCTTTCGGCGGTTCTTCTTGCCATCATAGGATGTTCAACGGGAGAAAGCAGTTACATCGAGCCGGTCAAGGAGCCGATGACATCGTCGGTTGATAAGGTTGACCCCGATCCGACTCCTTCCCCCACACCCACTCCCTTGGTTGATATGGAAGAGGGAACCTATGATATCGGCGAGATGCCGCTTTTTGCTATTGAAGGAACAGATTATGTTCCGTTCTCTTTCGGGCTTGAACAGCTTGACTCCGTGACTGCCGACGGAAAGACCGTTGTAAATGAAGCGGAAGATGAACAGAGTGGATCCGAAGCATCCGGCGGTGAAGGCTCCGAGGAGTCCGGTGAAGAAGAATTAAAAGACGAAAAAGCTGTTTCCTCCGATGACGAGTCTGCGGAAAACCCGGAGGAAGAAGTCGAAGAAGAAAAAATCTACAACACGTACAAGATCGTTCTGAAGAGTGGCTTACAGTTCCGAGACGGAACGCCTGTTACGGCCGATGACGTTCTTTTCAACATTTTGGCTCACTCGGCACGAGGGTATAAAGGAGACTACGATCTCAGCCGTCTTGACATTCCGGGAATGAGGGAATACCACACCCAGATCCCCGAGGAGGAAAGAATAAGGGTTGAAAAGATCATCAACGCCGGCGGATTTGATATCGAGGAAGGAAAGTACCCCGAGATCGAAGGCGTAGATACCGCCGAGCAGGATGCGATATGGGGTTGCTACGACGAAGCGGGTCTGATCTTCGCACAGAATATCATCGATTACGTCAACTCCAATTATGCCCTCAATGCGTATGTTAACGCATTTATGTCCGGATATCTTACATATGCGAAGGTTGAAGCGAGTGAGAGCTTAAAAACAGCATTTGCATACATAGTATGGGGCTACGGAAGAAAAAAGAATCCGTACAACTACAGAAAAAACACACTTACCACTATTACGGACAAGGTGTTTGATCTCAATGAATATGAGCTGACGGCGATGGATCTTTGGGAAGAGATCAAGGAATACTACAAAGGAGATCTTTCCGATGAGGGCATCAACAATGATGTGGTTCCGGGCGGGGATCCCATCGAAAAGCTGATTGCGGATGTTTATTTTTCCAAGCAGGATTATAGGGTTGACGGCATCCGCGGAGTATTTAAGGGGATAACCCGTGAAGAAGGTTCGGTTGATGAAAGAGAGTGCATCTATCTGACGCTTTCGGATAAGGATGATATCGGCAGCTTTAATTTCTTCCTGACCGAACCCATGGAATTTGAGCGTACCGGCAGTCTTAACGATCCCGAAGTGATCGTCGAGATCGAAGAGGAGGAAAGCGAGGAAGAAGGAGAAGGTTCCGAAGGCGGCGAAGGATCGGAGGAAAATTCGCGGGATGGAGAGGAATCATAATGAAGTGGACTAAGATTACATTAAATACTACTACGGAAGCTCTTGATTATCTGGGTGCCATTGCGATGGATCTCGGTCTTGAGGGATTTGAAATTGAGGACAATGTGCCTCTTACAGAGGAAGATAAAAAGAGGATGTTCATTGACATTCTCCCCACGCTTCCCCCGGATGACGGCAGCGCACGAGTAAGTTTTTATGTTCCGAAAGATACCGATACGGAAAAGCTCCTTGAGGATATAAAGCGGGAAGCGGCAGATTATGAGAGCTTTTGTGATTTTGGGGCGATGACTTTTGATTTTGCAACGACCGACGACTCGGACTATATCAACAACTGGAAGAAATACTTCAAGTCCTTCAGAGTCAACGATCGCCTGGTGATAAAGCCCACATGGGAAGAAAAAGCACCCATGGCAAAGGACGGTGACACCGTTATCGAGATCGATCCCGGGACTGCTTTCGGTACCGGCGCGCATGAAACCACAAAGCTTTGCCTGCTCGCCATGAGCGAGAGGTTAAAAAAAGGCGATACTTGTATCGACATAGGATGCGGAAGCGGTATCCTTTCGATCGCCGCAATCCTTTTCGGGGCAAGAAATGCTTTTGGATTTGACGTCGATGACAATGCGTCAAAGATTTCGGTTGAAAACGCCGGTGTGAACAAGATCCCTGCCGAATACAGAGAAAGCTTTGATAAATGCGATATAGATGCGATAAAAGACGGGGAGATCCTTTTTGCAACCGGAAATCTTCTTGAATCGGAAGACCTTCCGAAATCACTTGAAGGTCATACTTTTGATTTTACCGCAGCCAACATCCTTGCCGACGTGATCATACCGTTGGCACCATATGCAAGAAAGCTGACAAGGACCGGTGGTTTTATCACTTGCTCCGGTATTCTCACCACAAAGGAAGACTCTGTTGTAAAGGCGCTTGTCGAAAACGGCTTCGAGATTGTCGGGATCAAGCGCATGGGCGAATGGTCCGGTATTACTGCGAAGGCAGTTTAGAGGAGGAACACGGAGTTAAAATGCAGCACTTCCATATTGATCGTGAAATCCTTCCCGGAGAACGGATAGAGCTTTTCGGGGAAGATCACAATCACATCAAAAATGTATTGCGCATGAAGCGCGGAGAGAAAGTCGTCATCAACGACACACAAGGACTCTCGCATATTTGTGCCCTTGCCGGTTTCGGCGAGGGCTGTTCTTGCTTTGATGAGGAAGAGCGCTTTCCGTGTGAAACCGAGCCGGCAGCAAGAATCGTTCTTTATCAGGGACTTCCCAAAAAAGACAAGATGGATCTTATAGTTGAGAAAGCCGTCGAACTCGGTGTTTCGCGGATTGTTCCCGTGATGACCGGTCGTGTGATCGTCAAAATAGAAGATGATAAAAAAGAAGCCAGAAAGCTTGAACGCTGGAATGCCATCTCAAAGAGCGCGGCCATGCAGTCGGGCAGGGGGATCATACCTACAGTTGATCGTCTGATGTCGTTTAATCAGGCGCTGGAGGATGCAAGGAAGCTTGACAGAATTCTGATACCTTATGAGGAAAGCGACACGGTAGGATGTACGATGAAAAGCTCTCGTGAGGCAATAAAGGGCCTTAGGGATGTTAAGAGTGTTGCTGTTTTTATCGGACCCGAAGGTGGTTTTGAGGCTGCAGAAGTACAGGAAGCCATGAGAGTCGGCGCTGTTCCCGTCAGTCTGGGGAAAAGGATACTACGGACCGAAACTGCCGGACTTGCGGCTCTTTCGATAATCATGTTCGAGCTTGAAGATCTGTGATATGCTGCGACCGGTTATAACAGACGGGGATATAACGGGTAACACCGAAAGCGTTTTCGAGGAGACATTGACGAAGCGTTTACGGGAAGAGAAGTCTTGAACAGAAGTACTCCGTGAGATTAATGATTCAAAAACCGAAAATGAGGAACAGATATGGAGATATATCTCGATAATGCAGCAACCACCAAGGTTTGCAAAATCGCCGTACAGGCTGCGCTCAACGCAATGCAGACCGATTGGGGAAATCCTTCGTCAAAGCACACCAAAGGGCTTGATGCGGGGAACATAATCAAGAACTCAGCAAAAACGATAGCGGAAACTATAGATGTGAAGCCCACGGAGATCGTTTTTACTTCAGGCGGAACGGAGTCGAACAATATGGCTCTTGTCGGAGCTGCGCTCGCAGCCAAAAGACGCGGAAACCATGTAATTGCGTCAGGCTATGAACACGCATCCGTCTATAATCCTCTTATATCGCTTAGGGATTTCGGATTTGAAGTCGAATTTGCTCCTGTTGATGAACTCGGACACATTAAAATTGATGAGCTGACCGACATGATAAGACCGACAACGGTGCTTGTTTCCGTAATGTATGTCAACAACGAGGTTGGGGCGGTGAACGATATCGGCGCGATAGCAGAGGCTGTTCACGAAAAAAACAAGGACGTCATTTTTCACTGTGATGCGGTTCAGGCCTACGGTAAGTATGTTATTTACCCCGCCAGGCTCGGGATTGATCTCATGAGCGTGAGCGGTCACAAGATAAATGCGCCTAAAGGAAGCGGATTCCTATATGTGAAGGACGGCGTAAGGATAAGACCTCTCATATGGGGAGGCGGACAGCAAAAAGACAGGCGATCCGGAACGGAAAATGTGCCGGCGATCGCGGGACTTGCTGCGGCTGCAAGGCAATACTATAATGAACGGCGCGAAGCAACGGAGCGTCTTTATGAGCTGAAGACCATGTTCGTCAATGAACTTAAGGATATAAACGGCACACACGTACATGCTGTAAAACCGGAAGAAGACGGTTCGTTCAGTGAGGCGGAGGTGAGAAAGACGGCACCCCATATCGTCAGCGCCGGCTTTGAAGGCGCAAGAGCGGAGGTCCTTCTTCATGCGCTTGAACAGTCGGAGATTTACGTCTCATCGGGCTCGGCATGCTCAAGCAACCATCCCGGAATAAGCGGAACACTGAGGGCCATTGGCGTACCTAAGAATCTCCTTGACGCTACTCTAAGATTCAGCTTCTCGTTTTCGACGACACGCGAAGAACTCGAAAAAACAATTGAGGTACTTAAAGAAATTGTACCGATCTACGCAAGATTTGCGAGAAAGTAAGGATCGATACCGCCGGATCGGTTGATAAGGATTCGGACACGTGTGAACATCAGAAGAAAGCCCCGGTACAAAAAGACGGATTTTATCGGAAAGACGGTTCTCTTTCAGGAAAGGAACAGACATGATATACAGAGCATTTTTGATCAAATACTCGGAAATTGGTATCAAAGGAAAGAACAGATATGTTTTTGAAGACGCGCTTTGCGCAAGAATCAATGAGAACCTTTCGCGGATTTCGGACGGTTTTGTGACAGTCAGGGAGCAGGGAAGGATATTTCTGTCATGTCCCGAGGACTACGACTACGATAGGACGGTCAGAGAGCTTAAGAAGATCTTTGGCGTTTGGGCTATCTGTCCGGTCAAGGTGATTCCGGACAACAGTTTCGAGAGTCTTACTCAGGCTACGGGAGATTATGTCGAAGAGGTGTACGGCGACAAAGAGATCACCTTTAAGGTTGAGGCAAGACGTGCAGACAAACGTTATCCGATCGAATCTCCCAAAATCTGCGCCGACATGGGTGACTACCTTCTTCGCAGGTTCAAGAACCTTAAGGTTGACGTGCGTGATCCCCAGGTAAGGATCCATGTTGAGGTTCGCAACAACGCCTATGTTTATTCGGAGATCATCCGGGGACCCGGCGGAATGCCCGTCGGCGCAAACGGAAGGGCGATGCTCCTATTGTCGGGAGGAATCGACAGTCCGGTTGCCGGATATATGATAGCGAAGCGCGGAGTAACCGTCGATGCCGTCTATTTCCATGCGCCGCCTTACACAAGCGAGCAGGCGCTTCAGAAGGTTATCGACCTTGCGCAGATAATCAGCGCCTACACGGGTCCCATAAGGCTTCATGTGGTCAATTTTACCGACATTCAGCTTGACATTATCGAGAAGTGCCCAAGAGATGAGCTCACCATTATCATGAGACGTTACATGATGAGGCTGGCTGAGCATTTTGCGCGTGAGTGCGGTTCGCTCGGACTTGTTACGGGAGAGAGCATCGGACAGGTTGCAAGCCAGACGATGCAGAGCCTTGCAGTGACAAACGCAGTTTGCGGGATGCCTGTCTACAGACCGCTCATAGCTTTCGATAAGCAGGATATCATCGATATTTCTGAAAAGATAGGAACCTACGAGACTTCAATAGAGCCTTACGAGGATTGCTGCACGATCTTTGTTGCCAAGCATCCCGTTACTAAGCCTTTGCTCCATGTTATAGAGAAGTCTGAGAAAAAACTCGAGGGTTCGGTTGAAGAGCTTGTTGAAAAAGCAATCAAAACAGTCAGGATCATTAACGTTACAAGCAGCCGTATCTACGATAAGGGGACTCCTTACGCTGAGTGATGATCAGACAAAAATGGGCAGTACGCGTATTGCGTACTGCCCGTGTTCTCAACTAATCGCGATTTCGCGCCTGCCTCATCAAACGATGTAGGGCTTAAGAGCAGCGAGGATGTCGTCGATGTTATCCGATGCATGAATGTTAAGGTCAATCGGCTTTGAAAGATCAAGGCTGAAGATTCCCATGATAGATTTAGCGTCGATAACATATCTGCCTGAAACCAGGTCGAAGTCCGAATCAAATTTTGTTACGGCATTAACGAATGACTTTACCGCATCAATTGAGTTGAGATTGATTTTTACTGTCTTCATAAAATCACACTCCTTTATATCAAATATTTGTATTTATGAGTACAGTATAAAGGTTAATGTTTTTTTGTCAAGAGTAAACAATCCCGAAAAAAAGCGGCTTTGACCGTTGAAGATTGTCAGATATGCACTATAAACTTTTTGAAAAATGTGAATTATGAGGAAGAAAAGATGAATGATATACCCTCGGTTCTTAAGGGCAAGAGAGCGGCTTTGTGCTCTTTGGGCTGCAAGGTTAACGCCTATGAAACCCAGGCCGTCAGAAAAATGCTCGAAGATAAGGGCGCCTTTATTGTAAGTGATGATGAGGATGCGGACATATACGTGATCAACACATGTTCCGTCACGGGAATCGCCGACAAGAAATCAAGGCAGTCTGTCCACCACGCCATGAAGCTTAACGAAAAGGCGCTTATAGTTGTCACGGGCTGTTATGCACAGGCGGTCGGAAATGCCGCATTTGAGGACGATGATCGCGTCATTGTGATAGGAAGCAATCAAAAAGACGGGATAGTCGAAGCCATCGAGAATTGGTTTGGAGAACACAGAAACGCTACGATCGTTTCGGATCTTTTTACCGACAGGAAGTACATGGACCTCAGTATAGACGGTTTTAACGATAAGACAAGAGCGTTCATCAAGGTAGAAGACGGGTGCGATCAGTTCTGTACTTATTGTATTATCCCGTATGTGCGCGGAAGAGTACGTTCGAGGAGTACGGAAGATGCGATAGCGGAGATCAGAGGTCTCGCCGGGGCGGGATATAAAGAAGTTGTTCTCACGGGGATTCATCTTTCGTCTTACGGACGTGAAGACTATGACAGGAAAGCAGGTTTTGTGCACGGACCGCTTCTGCGGCTTATTCAGGAGACAGCCGCTGTTCCCGGGATAGAAAGGGTAAGACTCGGAAGTCTTGAGCCGCGTATCATAACCAAGGAATTTGCTGAAGAACTTGCCGGCATTAAGGAATTTTGCCCACAGTTTCACCTGTCGCTTCAGAACGGTTGTAACAGCGTGTTAAAGAGGATGAACCGTCATTATACGATCGAGGAATATGCCGAAAGGACAGAGGTGCTGCGCAAGACTTTCGACCGTCCGGCGATCACAACGGACGTCATAGCCGGATTCCCGGGAGAAACGGATGAGGAGTTTGAGAATTCCATAGCAAACCTTGAAAGGATCGGGTTTGCCAAGATGCATGTCTTTAGGTATTCGAAGCGAAAGGGCACTCCCGCCGCAGCGATGAAGGATCAGGTTCTGCCGCAGGTTTCCGCGGAAAGAAGCGACAGGCTCATAAGTCTTGATGCACGAATGCATGCGGCCTACCTGGGTTCGTTTGTCGGTCAGAAGGAAAAAATCCTTGTGGAGCGTATATTATCGGCAGACGGAAAGGTGTTTGCCAAGGGACTTACAACCAGGTATGCGGATGTGGAGGCGGTCGTATCGGGTCATGCACCGGAAGTGAATTCGATCACAGAAGTCAGATGCGAGAGTGTATCGGACGAGGGTGTGATACTCGGGACACTCCTATAAGAGGCTCATCCCGGGTAAAAAAGTCCGACGGATTCATGTAAGAGCGTGTCAGACTTGAAAAACATCTGTTCCTGATATATAATAAATTGATAATGTATTGGCGTCAGCCGGAAATGAGGATGATTATGACGAACGGTGTCAGCACGAATACTCAGTTTTTTAAGCCTGCCAAAGAGCAGGACAAGATTGTCAAAAGCACGATCGATAGTGTTTATATCGCACTTACGGAGAAAGGTTACAACCCTGTCAGCCAGATCGTAGGTTATATCATGTCCGGTGATCCTACCTACATCACAAGTCATAACGGTGCGAGAAGCCAGATCATGCGTGTGGAGCGCGACGAGATCATTGAGGAACTCCTCAGAGAGTACATCAAGAATAATTTCGGCTCGTGATCCGGAAAATTGATCAGTGGATTGAATTATGAGGATAATGGGACTTGATTTCGGCGGCATGACTTGTGGTGTCGCTATTAGTGATGAGTTGCTGTTGACCGCGCAGCCCGTCACCACTATAAGACGAAAGCATGAGACAAAGCTTCGTCAGACCTTCGCTGCGATAGAAGAATTGTGCATGAAGTACGAGGTTGAAAAGATCGTGGTCGGGTTACCCAAGAAGCTTGATGATACCGATAGCGAAAGAACCCTGAAATGTCGCGAATTCGCTGAAAACGTGGCAAGGCGGACAGGTAAAGAAACGATACTTTGGGATGAACGTCTCACAACGGTTCAGGCGAGCCGTATTCTCGATGAGGCGGGACTCTCATACAAAGAAAAAGGACAGGTTGTTGACAAGATAGCTGCTGCGATCATTCTTCAGAGCTATCTTGATTCTCGTGAGACAAAATAAGTTTATCGGAGTACATGAATGGACAACAAATTAATGTTTACGACAGATGACGGTGAGAACGTGGAATTCACCGTTATTGAAGAAGCAAGGCTTTCGGGAGAAACATACCTCCTTGTTACGGCCGATGAAAAGGATGAGGACGAAGTGGCTTATGTCCTCAGAGAAGTGAAAACGGAAGACAAGACGGAAGCATCCTACAGGATGGTTGAAGACGATGAAGAACTCGCCGCGGTTACCGGTCTTTTCAATGAGGTACTTGACGGAGAGATGGACATAGTAGTGGAGCCGAACGATTAACATCTTTAGGCAGCCAGACGTATTGCGAAGACGGCAGGTTAACGGAACCGGTCGAAAAAAGCCGCTTCCGAAGGGGGACACGGTGCCTCCGTAAATCATGAGGAGTAAGAATTGGATCAAAATATCAGGAATATAAGCGTTGAAGGCGAAAAGAAAGGAAATGACGAATTTGTAAAGACCTTTAATTCGGACAAGCCTTCGGTTAAAGTCATTCCGCTCGGAGGACTGGAACAGATCGGAATGAATATCACGGCCATCGAATACGAGGATACTATCGTGGTCGTTGATTGCGGAATAGCGTTTCCGGAGGATGATATGCTCGGTATCGATCTTGTCGTACCGGATGTGACATACCTTACGGACAACATAGATAAGGTTAAGGGTTTTGTGATCACACACGGACATGAGGATCATATAGGGGCGCTCCCCTATATCCTTCCGAAGCTGCCCGTTCCCGTTTATGCCACGAGACTTACGATAGGGCTTATCGAAAACAAGTTTAAGGAATTTGAAATTCCCAAAAAAGTCAAGCTCAAGACCGTAGTGTACGGTCAAAGCGTTGTCTTTGGGAAGATCAGGGTCGAATTTATCCGAACAAATCACAGCATTGCCGATGCGGCGGCGCTCGCAATACACACACCTGCCGGTGTGATCGTTCACACCGGAGATTTTAAGATCGATTATACGCCTGTCTATGGTGACACCATCGATCTTGCACGTTTTGCCGAACTCGGAAAGAAGGGCGTGCTTGCGCTCATATGTGATTCCACAAACGTTATGAGGACCGGTTACACGATGTCGGAAAAGACTGTCGGAAAGACATTTGACAGTCTTTTTGCCGAACACAGTTCCCGCAGGATCATCGTGGCGACGTTCTCATCAAATGTCGACAGAGTTCAGCAGATCATAAACAGCGCGGAGAAGTTCGGGAGAAAGGTGGTTATCGAGGGAAGAAGCATGGTCAATGTGATAAAGACCGCCTCAGAGCTCGGATACCTTAAATACAATGAGGACACGGTGATCCCGATTGAAAATATAAAGAGTTATCCCGAAGAGAAGACCGTGATCATCACAACCGGAAGTCAGGGCGAGTCGATGGCGGCTTTGTCAAGGATCGCCGGTAATATTCACAAGAAGATAATCCTTCAGCCCGGAGATGTCGTTATATTCAGTTCATCACCGATACCGGGCAATGAGAAGAGTATTTCGAAGGTCATCAATGAGCTTTCGATGAAAGGCGCAAAGGTAATTTATCAGGATGCCCACGTTTCCGGACATGCTTGCCAGGAGGAGATCAAGCTTCTCTACACGCTCACCAGACCCCGTTACGCCATTCCGGTACACGGAGAATACAGACATTTGGAAGTTCACAGTGAGCTTTGCCAGTCGCTTGGCATGCCCAAGGAAAATGTGTTCATCCTTCGCTCGGGTGATGCGCTGTCGATGAATGACGAATGTGCGGCGGTCACAGGGAGCGTACCTGCAGGAAGCCTTTTCGTGGACGGACTCGGAGTCGGGGATGTTGGAAATGTCGTTCTTCGCGATAGACACATGCTTTCGGAAAACGGACTGATCGTGGTGGCGATGTCGATCGAAAGCGAAACGGGGCTTGTTGTTTCGGGTCCGGATATCATCACCAGAGGCTTTGTTTATGTGCGTGAGTCAGAATCGCTGCTCACGGAACTTACAGAGGTCTGCAACAAGACACTTGATTATTGTATTGAAAATCAGCTTTCGGATTGGAGCAGGATAAAGAACAGGTTTAAGGACGACCTTTCGGATTATCTTTGGAAGAAGATGAGAAGAAGTCCCATGATCCTTCCGATCATCATGGAAGTGTGAACATGTATGATGCGGGCGGTCGAAAAACCGCCGCTAAAGATAAATTTGGTACATAGTCTCATGTACGGCAATGAATCAGCGGCGAAAAAACCGCCGCTAAAGATAAATTTGGTACATAGTCTCATGTGCGGCAATGAATCAGCGGCGAAAAAACCGCCGCTAAAGAGGAGGAAAAAGTGAAAAAAGGAAAGGGTTCGTTCATAATGAGGCTTTTGATGCGGTTCTCGCTGACGATCCTCATCGTGGGAATCAACGTGATCTTTTACGTGTTTGTTTTCAATAAAATCTCTGATTTTGCAGGTCAGAGCTACGACATCACCTACAGAGTCTTTGGGGATCAGCCGATGGCGACCGGTGAGGGAAGGGACGTGAGGGTTACCATCCTTAAGGGTGAATCGACAATGAACATTGCGAGTAAGCTCGCAGACGCAAAGCTTATTCCGGACAAGTATTCCTTCTACCTGAAGCTTAAGCTTAAAGATTATGAGATCATGCCGGGTACTTTTGTGCTCAACACTTCGATGACATATAACGACATTCTTGATGCAATATCATCCTACTCAAATTCGGTCGACAAAGAGCAAAGTGTCGAGGATCTGGAGTCAAAGATCTGAGAGAAGAGGAAATAACATGATCGTAAATGAACTGATTACAGGTTATCTTGCCTCGCTGGCGCACGACCTTCCCGCCGAACTCGAAGAGCTTAAAGAGAGGGCACGGAAAGCACATGTTCCGATCATCCGTGACGATATGCTCGAATTGATCAGATTTCTGTTGTTAAAGGAGAAGCCGAAAACCATCCTTGAAATCGGGACGGCCGTCGGCTTCTCGGCGTTATATATGAAGTCTGTCGTGCCCGATGCGCGGATCACCACCATTGAAAAGGTCGGGATGAGACTTAAAGAAGCAAGAAAAAACCTTGAGGGAAGCGGAATAGAACTTGTTGAAGGAGATGCCGAAAAAGTACTGCCCGTTCTTTCGGGTGCTTATGATATGATCTTCCTTGATGCGGCAAAGGGGCAGTACGGCAGGTTCCTGCCCGATTGTAAAAGACTTCTTGCTCCCGGAGGACTGCTTCTGACAGACAATGTCCTTCTTGAAGGTTCTATCGCCGGATCGCGATTCGGTGTTGAGAGACGGGACAGGACAATACATGAGAGGATGAGGGAATTCTTACGTGAACTGACTCACGCAGAGGGGCTGGTGACAGTCATCCTGCCTGTCGGGGACGGAGCGGCTCTTACGTACAAGAGTCATGATGTCTGAGCGCACGCCGATATGGAAAGAATCGTTCATCATGTTTTTCAAATGAGGAGTGGCTATGACGGAAAAGAAAAAACCCGAGCTTTTGATGCCGGCCGGAAGCCTGCCTGTTCTTATGACGGCAGTCGATTTCGGGGCCGATGCCGTTTATATAGGCGGAGATATCTACAGCCTTCGCGCCAAGGCTGTTAATTTTTCAACAGAAGATATGATCCTCGGGATCGGATATGCTCACGAACGCGGCAAGAAGGTTTATGTAACGGTTAACATAACCGCGCATAACGGAGATCTGGACGGGATAAAGGAATACCTTAAAGAGCTTGAAAAAATCGGACCGGACGGGCTTATCATTTCGGATCCCGGAGTGTTCATGCTTGCCTGCGAATTTGCTCCTTCCATAGAGCGTCACATAAGCACTCAGGCGAATAACACAAATTATCTTACATACCGATTCTGGTATGAGAGGGGCGCGAAGAGAGTCGTTTCGGCCAGGGAGCTCTCTCTCGAAGAGATAAAAGAACTCAGACGAAATATCCCCGATGACATGGAAATCGAAAGCTTCGTGCACGGAGCGATGTGCATATCTTATTCGGGAAGATGTCTGCTGAGTAATTATCTGACGGGAAGGGACGCGAATCTCGGCGAATGTACTCACCCCTGCAGATGGAGGTATAGCCTCGTTGAGGAAACAAGACCCGGCGAATATATGCCTGTCATTGAAAATGAGAGAGGAACTTTCATTTTCAATTCAAAAGATCTTTGTATGGTCGATCGTATCGACGACCTTGTGAGCGCCGGAATATCCTCATACAAATGTGAAGGCAGAATGAAGAGCGCACTTTATGTGGCAACCGTGACAAGAGCATACAGAAATGCAATAGATGATTATTTCAGGGATCCGGATGTATATAAGAAAAACAGGGAAATATACCTTGAAGAAGTAAAGAAATGTACCAACAGAAGGTTCTATACCGGCTTTTATTACGGGAAGCCGCCCAAAGAAGCGATGGTATATGAGGACAGCACCTATGTTAAGGAGTATGTATATTACGGCACGGTTGAGTTCTCCGAATCGGTTGAATACGGATGGTCGGATAATGAACACGGCGGATCCGGTCATGAAGGGAACGAAGAAAAAAACTGTGGCAGCATATGCGTTTTAACTCAAAAGAATAAATTTTGTGTCGGTGATACACTTGAAGTGCTTGAGCCCGGACCCATTGTTCCGAGGTTTGTGAAGGTTCTTGCGATCACCGCGGAGGACGGCACACGGATGGAGAGCTGTCCACATGCCGGACAGAAGCTCAATGTAACGTTTGACGGTAGGGTAAAAAAGGGGAGTCTGCTCAGAGGGAAAGCTTGAAATAAAAGAAATAACCGGTTGATCCAAAACGGATGCACAGTGGGGAAATCAAATGATACAGTTAAACAGACAAATCATACGGGCGCTTGCCTCAAGCGAACTCACTTATTCGAGGGGCGTAAGGTGCTTCAGAAACGGTAATGTTCGAAGAATGAGCACCGAGCGGCTCTCCGGAAAAATCCGTGTCGAGGTTGTTGACGGTGTCGAGTACACAGTCATGGTTTCGGAAGAAAACGGAGAAGTGAATTATACGTGCAATTGTGCCGGAAGCCTTAAGGAAAAAGGCGCCTGCAAGCATGTTATTGCTGCGCTTTTTGCAGTACTCAGACGTCAGGAAAAGAGCAGATTTGCCCGTATCGAATCGCCCGAGGACAGAAGGGCGTGCATGTGCATCGATCATTTCAGGAACACCGAGGACAGTGTGGGTGCCGTTGAGGTATTTCATCTTGAGCCCATAATCACCATACCCCAGATGTTTTCGGATGATGAGAGCAGATGCTTTCTTTCGGTTAAGGTCGGCAAGGACAGACTGTACAAAGTTCAGAACCTTAAGCGCTTTGTGAGCGATTATCTTTCGCACCGGGATATAGATCTCGGTAAGGATGTAAAATTTGTCTGGTGTGAAAGCGAATTTGATAAATCTTCAAAGGAAATCCTTGATTTCATCATAGAGGGCTACGAACTTCTCGCACTGGGTGACGATATAGCGGGAACCAGAATCTTTAACAGAGCCATGATGATTCTTTCGAAGAATCTTCTCATGCGCCTTCTTAACAGTGTCGGGAAATACACATTTACGCTCATTCTCGGAGAGAGAGTCTATGAAAATGTGAGAGTTTTTAATAAAAATCCCAACATCAGATATGATCTCGATATTGTGGATGATGCGATCCTGCTCGATTATCACGATAAAGAAGCGGTGATACCGCTCATGAAGAGCGGTGAACTTATATACTACAACGGAGCCGTGTTCGTTCCGGACGCGCGCTTCAGACGCAATTATGCGCCTTTCTTTAATAATCTCGGAACCGACAAGCCGCCCCTCATTTTCAGAGATGACAATAAAAAGAGGTTTCTCGAGGAAGTTCTCCCACGTATCGGTGACCTTATGGACATTGACGTTCCGGAAGAACTCGCCGATAGGTATATCTCGCCTGAGCTTTCGTGCAAGATTTTCTTTGACAGATATCAGAACGGGATAAAGGCTCAGGTCAGATTTGTTTATGACGAATTTGAGTTCAGCAGCTTTGAAAACCCTGACAGCGATCACTACATCATCCTTCGCAGCAGAGACAAAGAGGATGATATTCTTGCGCGCCTTGAAGATCTCGGATTTGAAGCTCGTACAGGATTCTACCTTTTAAAGAATGAATCTGCGCTGTACGAATTCCTGATAAGCGATAAATCCACACTGACGGAAGTGGCACAGATTTACTATTCGGAAGACTTTAAGAAGCTTAAGGTTGTTTCGGGAGGAAGCTTTAATGTCGGACTCAGGGTAAGCAGCGATATGGACCTTTTACAGATGGAGTTCTCGTACGGCGATATGAGTCCTAAAGAGCTTGAGCGGTTGTTCCGTTCGCTCCGGGTCAAGAAAAAATATTACAGGCTTGAGAACGGAAGCTTTATAAACCTCATGGACGATGACTTTGAAAAGCTTGCCGTTATCATGGACAATCTCGGTGTTACTTCAAAGAACTTTGTACAAGGCGGAATCAGACTCGCGAAGAGTAATGCTTTTTATCTTGACGGAGCTTTTGACAGAAGCGGATTCTCCGTCACAAAAAACGATGATTTCATCAAGCTGATCGAAAACATAAGCTCTGAGCACGAGGAAAGCTATATCATTCCCGAGGGCATAAACGCCGAACTTCGTGAATATCAGGTTCGCGGTTTCGGTTGGATGATGACGCTGGCACGCAACAGCCTCGGCGGAATTCTCGCCGACGATATGGGTCTCGGAAAAACGCTCCAGACGATCGTATATATACGTGCAATGCTTGACGGTCCGGAAAAACAGCATCCGCATTTTCTGATCGTTTGTCCGAGCTCGATAATCTATAACTGGATGGACGAGTTTCAGAGTTTCGCGCCGGGCATTCGCGCCTGTGTCGTAACGGGAGTGCCCGAAGACAGAAAAAATCTTATTGCCGCATATGAGGATTATGATGTCCTTATCACATCATATCCGCTCATGAGACGCGATGTCGGGCTCTACAGAAAGATCATGTTCGGAACCGTTTTCCTTGACGAGGCACAGTTTATTAAGAATGCGGCTTCGCTTAATGCTCAATCCGTCAAGCTCCTTTGCGCGGATCACAGGTTTGCGCTTACCGGTACACCGATTGAGAATTCTCTCTCGGAGCTTTGGTCGATATTTGATTTCATCATGCCGAACTTCCTGATGACACACAGCAAATTTGCCGCAAGATATGAGAAGCCCATCATAAACGGAGATAAGAATGTACTTGAGAATCTCAACATGAGGATCAGCCCGTTCATTATGAGACGAATGAAGAAGGACGTGCTCAAGGAACTTCCCGGCAAGCTTGAGGAGAAGATCGTTACGCCGATGTCAGAAGAGCAGCGTAACGTATATCTGTCCTACATGAATGAGATCCGGGGCGACTTGTTCGGCCGGATCGACGCGAACGGATTTGAAGGAAGCAAGATGAAAATACTTGCTGCTCTCACAAGACTCAGACAGATATGCTGTCATCCTTCGACATTCCTCGATAATTACAAGGGCGGAAGCGGAAAGCTCGACCTTCTCATGCAACAGATTGACAACGCGATCGCCAACGAGCACAGGACTCTCGTGTTTTCGCAGTTTACGGGAATGCTGGAGATAATCGGCAGAGAACTTCAGTCAAAGGGAATAAACTATTTCTACCTCGATGGAAGCACGCCTCCCGAGGAACGTCTCGATATGGTAAAGAGGTTTAACGGCGGAGAGAACGACATTTTCCTGATCTCACTGAAGGCAGGCGGAACGGGACTCAACCTCATCGGTGCGGATACTGTCATCCACTATGATCCGTGGTGGAATCCTGCGGTAGAGGATCAGGCGACAGACAGGGCGTACAGAATCGGACAGACTCAGAATGTATATGTGCTGAAACTTCTTACAAAAGGTACGATAGAGGAGAAGATATACAAGCTGCAGCAAAAAAAGAAGGAGCTCTCGGATTCATGCCTGACCGGAGGAGAAGTGTTCCTCAGCAAGCTTACTCGCGAAGAGCTCGAAGATATTTTTTCTTTTGATTGACCTGAGACCGCTTGAGTTGAGTCGGCTGCTTTCTTTCGTGAGCACACCGTTGGGTGACGAAAGGATGCGTGACGGTCAGGGAGAGCGGTTATTTTAACTGAGGCGCCGGGGGGATGCGACCGAATACCATGTCATATCCATCGTTGCCGTAATTGAGCGATCTGTTTACACGGCTGATGGTTGCTGTTGAAGCACCGGTTTTTTCGGCAATATCAAGGTATGTTCTGCCGGCTCGAAGCATGGCGGCAACCTCGAAACGCTGCGCGAGGGACAAAAGCTCGTTAATGGTGCAGATGTCTTCAAAGAAAGTGTAGCACTCTGTTTCGTCCTTGAGGCTCAGCACGGCCTTGAAAAGATAATCGACTGCTTCGGTGTGTATCTTGGGATTCATGTGATCACTCCTTTGTGAAATATGTATGATTCCGCAATTGATGCGTTAATACGTTTATAATGTAATATTTTAACACTTTGCAGAACTAAAGTAAAGACTGTATTTTGAATAAAGTCAACATAAAGTACCGGTCCGGTTACTTAAGATCCGTTGTACCGTAACAAACAAACAGATAACAGGAAGAAACGATAATGAAAAAAGGCGTTGAATACATAGGTAAAGTTGAAACTACCGAATTTCCGAACACGGGAATCCTTCATTGCGAAGGAGAAAAGATAAAGGTGAAGGGATCGATCGAGGGTCAGACCGTAAGGTTTGCGATGGGAAGAAAGCACTCGAATTACATAAGCGGAAAGCTCCATGAAGTGACAGAACGTTCGCCTCTCGAGTCAAGAAAGCCTGTCTGCCCGCATTTCGAAAGATGCGGCGGCTGCACGTACCAGAGGCTTGAGTACAAGGACGAGCTTGCGCTTAAGAAGTCTCAGGTCAAGAAACTGCTTGACGCCGTGGTCAAAGAGGAATTCGATTTTACCGGTATTGAGCAGAGCCCGATGGAGTGGGGTTACCGCAACAAAATGGAATTCACCTTCGGTGACTGTGCAAAGGGCGGAGAGCTTACACTCGGACTTCACAGGCAGGGCAGCTTCTATGATATTGAGCAGATAACCGACTGTCATATCGTAAATCCCGATTACAACAAGATCATTGATACTGTTGTTTCGACATGCCGTGAATTCGGTCTTACGTACATGCACAAGCTTTCACACGAAGGTTATCTTCGCCACCTCCTGATAAGGCGCGCCGCGACGACAGGTGAGATACTTGTAAATCTTGTTACGACTTCGCAGTGGAAATGCGAGCCTGTTCCAAAAGATTCAGCGCTTTCGGAAGAAATCCTTGCGCTTCCGATTTATGAGGATGAGGACGAAAGACCTGCGTTCAGAGCGGGAAGTCTTGATATTACCGAGAGGATGTTCCTTGAGGTGCTGGCGATGAGACTTCGTGCGCTGAACCTTGACGGAAGTATCGTCGGTATCAGCCGGGCATTAAACGATGACCCTGCCGATGCTCTTAAGTCGCAGAGCAAGCTTGACATTTTCGGAAAGGATTTCTTCTTTGAAGAAATCCTCGGACTTATATTTAAGATAACAGCCTTTTCGTTTTTTCAAACCAATTCTTTCGGAGCCGAGGTTTTGTACCGGATAGCGCGTGACTTCCTCGGAAACGTTACGGGAAAGGTTGTTTATGATCTTTACTCCGGTACGGGTACGATAGCGCAGGTCATCGCACCCGTCGCAAAGAAGGTCATAGGTGTTGAGATAGTGGAGGAAGCAGTTGCTTCGGCTCGTGAGAACGCCGAGCTTAACGACCTTCAGAACTGTGAATTTATCTGCGGTGACGTTCTTAAGGTTCTCGACACCATCAAGGAGGCGCCCGATGCCATAATCCTCGATCCTCCACGCGAAGGCATTCATCCCAAAGCGCTCAAACAGATCATCTCGTACGGAGTGGACAGGATAATCTACATTTCATGCAAGCCCACAAGCCTCGCGCATGATCTTGAGGCATTCATCGAAGGCGGCTACAAGCTGGAAAAGGTAAGGTGCTGCGATATGTTTCCGCATACCGTGCATGTTGAAACGGTCGCATTGTTGACCAAAGTGTCCTAAAAGAAAAATAAGTGTTGAAGTGATAATTGATTCAGACGAGTCGGGGTGAAGGGATGTTTGATAATGCACGGAGGGTGGGGTGCAGGAGCCGTTAGTCGCTCCGCTGCGCCTCTTGTATTGAAAAAATGGATGAAGTATAATTATCCGATATAGCGGCTGAGTGATTTTTATTCCGTTATACCGGTCACAAAGCAATATTTCAAATACGAGGGAACATGATTGATGAAAAATGACAATGTTAGAGACAATGCGCTTTTTAAAACATCACACTTGATGATTCTCATAGCATATTCTTTGCTTTCGGTAGCGCTTATTGCCGAATCCCTGCTTATGGGTTGGGAAACCTGGATGGTTTATATTATCGGCATTTCGGTTCTCGGATGCTGGTTTATGCACGTTCAGAATGTTCTGACGCCATATCAGCGCCTTTGGGTATATTCTATATTGATGATGGTAATCGCGGCTTTTTACGGCGTTCATCTTACCAGTACATATGACCTTGTGGGTGTTATTTCGGTTTGTATCGGATTGTTCACTCTGACCGGTGTTACGGCGCTGATATATTTGTGGCAGGTGACGTATTATCTGATTCTTGCCTATGATCTGGTACTTATGTGGAGTCAGGACTATCCATTTGACAGTCTGGTGATCTCGAGAACCATGCTCCATGTGTTCCTTATTGTCCTTGTGGGCTGGATATCCAGGATCATCATCAGGAGATGGGCAGAAATTCTTTATCGCTCCAAAGATGAAACCGAAATACTTCAGGGAGCTACCACGCGCCTGAATGATTTCCTTGCAAATGTATCACATGAGATCAGAACTCCGATCAATGCCGTTATCGGCCTTACCGATGTTTGTATTGAAAAAGTGGATAATCAGGATGTTCAAGAGGATCTGATTTCTGTCAAGGATGCAGGCAAACGTGTTGCGGAGCAGATCAGTGACATTTTGGATTATTCCGAGATAGACATGAAAAAGCTCGCTGTCAATGTGGAGCAGTACATGCTTTCTTCCGTTTTAAATGATGTTGTCACGGAAATGGCTTATATCAAACCGAAACATCTTGAACTTATTGTTGACGTGGATGCAGCATGTCCCGCTATGATGGTCACCGATGTTCCAAAGCTGAAAAAGATTTTATGGCACCTTATTTCCAACGGCTTGAAATATACAAAAGAAGGCGGCGTGTATGTTCATATATACTCCGTGACCCGTGAGTACGGCGTTAACCTTTGTATTGAAGTGGAAGATACGGGTATAGGTATGAGCCCGGAGGAGAGAGAGCACATCTACGAGCATTTCTATCAGGGCAATTCCGGAAGGACGAGGTCCACGAGCGGTCTCGGACTCGGTATGGCCATTGTTTCGGGATTTGTGAAGGTGCTCGGTGGTTTTATCATCATAGATTCCGAGCTCGGAAAAGGAACCAAGGTTAAGGTCTCCATTCCCCAGGATGTTATAGATCCGTCCAAGTGCATGTCTCTTAAGACAAAGGATGATATCAGCGTCGGAGCGTTCCTGCATTTTGATAAATTTGTCAACCTTCAGGTTCGTGAATTTTATAACCTTATGGTTAAACACATCGTTCAGGGCCTCGGTGTCGTGATGCGCTGGGTTGAAACTGCGGACAAACTGCGTGAATTGACGGATAACATGGAACTTACCCATTTGTTTGTGGGTGAAGAAGAATACATGGAGAATTCCGAGTTTATAGAAAGTCTTTCAAAGAGGATGGTTGTGGCCGTCATTGCCAATCCCAATTTCTGTCAGGTTCCCTGGTCGAAAATCAGGATATTACCGAAGCCGTTTTATTGCTTCCCTGTGGCAACCCTGCTTAACCAGGATCCTTCATTGGAAGAAAACAGAGTGGGCAGGCTCATGTGCAACGGCGTAAAAGCTCTGGTGGTTGACGACGAGCCCATGAATCACATGGTTGCCAACGGTATTTTCAGACGCTACGGCATGGAAGTATTTACGGCAAATTCAGGAAAAGAATCCATTGCCATGTGTGAGACCGACGATTACGATATCATTTTCATGGATCATATGATGCCGGAGATGGACGGTATTGAGGCAATGAAACGTATCAGGACAGTTCTTTCGAGACGTCATAAAGATGTGCCCATAATCGCATTGACCGCAAATGCGGTAAGTACGGCGAAAAAAATGTTTCTCAGGGAGGGTTTCAACGGCTTTATCAGTAAGCCTATAGAGCTTTCGGAATTGGAGCGCGTACTTCGTAAAGTGATGCCCAAGGAGCTTTGCACCGATGTGTTTGAAACGGAAGAAGAGGCTTACGAGCGCACTGCGTCGAAAAAGACATCAGCGCAGTCCGAAAGCAACAGGGAAGCAACAACGTCTCAGGAAATCATGTCCGAAGGCGTGCCGGAGCCGGATAAAACACTTTCTCCTTTGGAACAAGTGGCGGCTTTGGGTATCGATACAAAGACAGGTCTTTATTATTGCCAGAAAGACGAGGAATTTTACAGGAAGCTTCTTTTGCAATATGCCGGGGATGCTCCGAAGAAGCAGCAGGATGCCGAAAAATTCTTCGCCGGTAATGATTACCCCAATTATGAAATAGTTGTTCATGCTTTAAAGAGTACTTCCAAAATGATAGGCGCCGGAAAACTGAGCGAGTTGGCTTTGGCACTCGAAAATGCGGCTAAAGCCGAGGACGGTGAGTTTATCCGCACTCATCATGAGGCAGCCATGACCGAATACAAACGGCTGGTTGATGGAATTATCAAAGCTTATGAAGAACCTGCGCAGGCTCAAAAGACCGAGGAAGTTGGGAATGCAGAGGATTCGGAATCGAACGGGGAAGATGAAGTTATGGAATTTGCTCCCGATGACGAACCCGGCAATGACTCCGGGGGCGGCAATGACGAAGCTTTAGAGTTTTTGCCCGAGGAGGATTGAGCCATGAGAAAATATTTTGAACGAAATCGTGAGACGGAAAAAGTTGTATACCAGTCTGCAGTAAAGGTTGACTTCTGGTTTTTCGTGGGGATCACCATATATGAGATCTTCCATATGGTATATACTTTTGTTTTTGCGGAGGACTACGGCGAGCTCGTCATCTGGTCCAGGCTTTCCTATGGGATCTCGGGAGTGGCTACACTATTCTTTTCGGTGGCATGTTTCTATGTCATGAAGGATTTTGAGAGGCGATATAAGATCCTCAAATATGCCAATATACTGAATACCTTCTCTTTATTGGGACTTTCGGTTGCCGTTACGATACTTGACCAGATAAGGTCGGGGGTTATGGACACATCTCTTATCATCGTCATGTCGCTTATTATGCCGATGCTCCTTTACATGCCGCTGTCCGCATATCTGACCATATTCCTTCTTACCAACGGATCGGTACTGTATTACTACATTACGCTGGCTATGCAAGACGGCGTGAAGTACAGAGCGGTCAAGTATTTCGCCATTTACATGGTTATCTCGGTAATCTTAAGTATCATCGTAATGTATGTAAAATACAGTATGTACGCGAGAATACTCGAATCCAACAGGCAGAAGGACGAGATCGAAAAACTGAATGCTGCGCAGAACCGTTTCTTTTCATCCATGAGCCATGAGATACGTACGCCCATAAACACCATCATCGGTCTTAACGAGATGATCCTGCGTGAAAATGTCTCCGAAGAGATCAACGAGGACGCGGCGAATATCAGATCTGCCGGCAATATGCTCCTTCACCTCATTAACGACATCCTCGATATGTCAAAGCTCGATTCGGGGCAGATGGAGCTGACCCCCGTATCGTACAGAACCGGAGATATGCTCTCCGATATTGTGGGAATGCTCTGGATACGTGCAAAGGATAAGGGACTGGAGTTTAAGATCGATGTTGCTCCCGATCTTCCGGGTGAGTTGTTCGGTGACGAGGTCAGAATCAAGCAGATCCTTATAAACGTTTTAAACAACGCTATCAAGTACACCAAAGAGGGATCGGTTACATTAAATATCCAGTGCAGAAGAGAAGAAAGCAATAACGTTACGGTTATTTATTCCGTTTCGGATACGGGTATGGGTATCAAAAAGGAGAGCATCCCGTATCTGTTCACCGCATTTAAGCGGGTTGACGAGACTAAAAACAGGTACATTGAAGGAACGGGTCTGGGACTCTCTATCGTTAAGCAGCTCGTCGATATCATGGGCGGTAAGATAACCGTCAACTCCGTTTATACAAAGGGAACCACATTTATCATAGAAATCCCTCAAAGATCGGTATCGGGAAGTACCATAGGTGCGATAGACCTTTCGAAGCGCAGCAGCATCATGCACATGGAAAGCTATCATCAGAGCTTTGAGGCGCCTGAGGCCAATGTCCTTGTTGTGGATGATACCGAGACCAATCTTATGGTCGTTGAGAAGCTCCTTCGCGGTACAAAGGTCAATGTTGTTACTGCAAACAGCGCAAGAGCGGCTCTTAAAAAAACGGTTGAGATGCAGTTCCACGTTATATTTATGGATCACCTTATGCCGGAAATCGACGGCGTCGAATGTATGCACATGATCCGCGACCAAAAGGGCGGACTCTGCAGAGAATCGAAGATCGTTGCCCTTACCGCCAATGCCGGCGGTGATATCAAGGCTCTTTATGTAAGAGAAGGATTTGATGGTTATCTGGTTAAACCGGTAAGCGGAGAGGCTCTTGAAAATGAGCTTCGACGTCTTCTTCCGAAAGAACTTGTTACGGTTACCACCGGCGGAGGAGAGATTGTCGAAGAGAGTACCCTTTGGATCAAAGATCACCAGGCCAAGGCAGAGGTTGTTATTACGGCGGAATCCGTTGCCGATATTCCGCAGGAACTCGTGGACAGGTATCATATCAAGGTTGTTCCTCATTTGGTAAGCACGGAGGCGGGTATTTTCCAGGATGGACTTGAAATCGACACCACAGGGCTACTGTCATACATGGAAGATGAAAACAAATTTGCAATAACCCTGGCTCCCGATGTTGCCTATCATGAAGCATTTTTTGCAAAACAGCTGGAGCATGCAAACAACGTGATTCATATCTCGATATCCTCCGCAATGGAGAGGTCGGCGTGTCACGCGGCGGCCGAAGCGTGCAAGTCATTTGACAATGTATTTGTTATAGATTCCGGACACCTTTCGAGCGGTCAGGGTCTCCTTACAATCGAAGCTGCCAGACTTGCGGAAGAGGGATACGGTGCCACGGAGATTGTGGAAAGGATTCTCGCTTGCAGAGAAAGGGTTCACACCAGCTTTATGGTTGATTCCATGGACTACCTTGCAAGAGCCGGGCAGATCGGCAAGAAAACGGCGGATATCGTAAAGGCCCTCATGATCCGACCTGTACTTGCCATGAAGAAAGGGAAGCTTTCATTGGGCGGTTTTTATTTCGGAAGCAGGGATGGCGCATGGAAAAGATATATCTCGTCGGCTCTCAATACGATCAATAAGATAGACACCCGTATGCTGTTTGTTACATACGTCAGTCTTAATGAAAAAGAGAAAAAAGAAATTGCCGATGAGATAGCCAAAAAGATGAGCTTTGACAAAATCTACTTTCATCAGGCATCTCCGGTCATAGCGGTTAATTGCGGTCCGGGAACTTTCGGGTTGTTGTTCATGACCGAAAAGTAAGGATTAAGTGACAGGTCTGTCATGCCGGACCTCGTGAAAGCTTGAAATATCCTTGAAAATGTAATAAAATTCGCAGTGTTGCCGTGCATCCCGGAATATGACGAAGCTACGTGACCGGGATATGTAATTCGCGGGGACGTACCTGAATAACATTTTGGCCGTGTCGGATACATCGTATCGGTGTCGGCGATCATTATTTTGGAGAGTCGGGGGGATTATGGAGTTTTTTGCTACAATCTCGGAACAATTCTATAAATGCTTCATTAAGGATGACAGGTACAAGCTGCTTCTCGGAGGAATCGGTGTAACCCTCAAGGTGTCGCTTGTCGCAATCGTTCTGGGTATCATCATCGGCTTTTTTATTGCGGTATGCAATCTTTCAAAGAAGAAAGTGCTTCGTGGGATAGGTCTCGTTTATACCGATGTTATCCGCGGTACACCGTCCGTTACACAGTTGATGCTCATCTATTTTGTGGCGTTTGCGGCTGTGCAATGGGATAAGTGGATCATATGCGCCATAGCGTTCGGTATCAATTCGGGCGGTTATGTTGCCGAAGTTATAAGAGCCGGGATTCTCTCCATCGACAAAGGACAGACTGAGGCGGGAAGGTCTCTCGGACTTAACGGCAGACAGACGATGACACACATCATCCTTCCGCAAGCGATCAAGAACATCTTCCCTGCGCTCGTTAACGAATTTATCGTGCTTATCAAGGAAACTGCGATCGTCGGTTATGTCGGTCTCGTTGACATCCAGAAAGCCGGAGATTTCATTAAGAGCACCACGTTCCTCGCATTTATGCCGCTGCTTGCGACCGCGATCATCTATTACGTGATAATCAAGATCCTGAATATAGGTCTCAAACGTATTGAAAAGAAGCTGAGACAGTCGGAAATCAGGTGACGACGCCAAATGGGATTACAACAGAAGAATAGCGCGAAAGTGTAACACATTTGGAAGATCAGGATAAGACGATAATTGTAACGGGGAATCAGGCATGATAAAAATATATAATCTTAAGAAAAATTTTAATGATCTTGAAGTTTTAAAGGGTGTGAGTGAACACATCCGACCGGGTGAGGTCGTTTCGGTAATCGGACCCTCGGGTTCGGGCAAGTCGACATTCCTGCGATGCATCAATTTGCTTGAGGAAGTCACCGAGGGTGAGATATACGTTGATGAAGAGCTTATCACGGCTCCGGGAGTCGACATAAACCTTATCCGTCAGAAGATGGGCATGGTTTTCCAGCAGTTCAATCTCTTCCCTCACCTTAAGATCATTGATAACATCACACTTGCACCCGTCCTTCTTAAAAAGATGACAAAAGAAGAAGCAAAGGCTAAAGCGCTTGAGCTTCTCGCGAGAGTCGGGCTTTCGGACAAGGCCGATTCTTATCCCGCATCGCTTTCGGGCGGACAGAAGCAGCGTGTTGCGATCGCAAGGGCTCTTGCGATGAATCCCGAGATTATGCTCTTTGACGAGCCGACCTCGGCGCTCGACCCCGAGATGGTAGGCGAAGTTCTTGATGTTATCAAGAGTCTTGCCGAGTCAGGAATGACGATGGTGGTCGTTACACATGAGATGGGGTTTGCAAGGGAAGTTTCGTCGAGAGTTCTTTTTATGGATCAGGGTATCATCATGGAGAGCGGAACCCCCGCCGAGATATTTGATAACCCTCAAAACGAAAGAACAAAGCTTTTCCTCAGTAAAGTTTTATAAAAGAGCCGGTCGGGCGTGATACACGGGAAGGCAATATAGGCGTTATTCTTCTGCGGGGATGTAAAGAAGGATGATAAACTGAAAACTATCTTCGCCCGGGATATTGAAAACTGTCGGACACGGTGATATGCTGACATAACAGTCGCATCATAATCAGGAGTTTGTTACTCCGTGCGCATATGATGGATAATCAGTGGCACAAAACATGCCGCTAAATAGGAGGCAAAAAATGAAAAAAACAAAAAGGATCATCGCTGCCGTACTTGTTGCAATCCTTACGGTTGCATGTCTTACGGCTTGCGGAAAGAAAACAGAGGGTATCATTAAGTTCGGAACAAACGCAGAGTTCCCGCCTTTCGAGTTTGTTGCTGCAAACGGTGTGATCGGTGAGTTCGACGGTATCGATATCGCAATCGCTAAACAGATCGGCGAAGACATCAACATGGAAGCAAAGATCGAGAACATGGAATTCGATTCTCTCCTTGTTGCACTTCAGAACAAGCAGATCGACGCTGTTATCGCAGGTATGACGGTTACAGAGGAGCGTGCCGAGTCGGTTGATTTCTCAACCCCTTACTACTCGGCAACTCAGGTTATCATCACAAAGGAAGGTTCGGGCATCAAGTCCGCAGCCGATCTTGCAGACAAGTTCACCTCGGTTGTTCAGGGATACACAGGTGAGACATGTATCGTTGACCTCGGCTACAGGTACGAGTCTTTCAAGAAGGGCACAGAGTGCGTTATGGAGCTTGTGAACGGTAAGTGTGACGCAGTTGTTATCGACTCCGCTACAGCTTCCAAGTACGTTGCCGACAATAAGGGTCTTGTCATCGTTGAGGATCCCGCAGTGTTCGGTAACGAGGAGTACGCTATTGCAGTGGCAAAAGGAAACAAGGAACTCCTTGACAAGATCAACGCTTCGATCGAGAAGATGCTTGCAAACGGTACCATCGCATCTCTCGGTGACAAGTACTGCAGCGCAGAGTAATTAACGAGTGTGATATTAACGCTACCTTTACGTTGTGATACAGGGTCTACCTTACAGTTCCGCACTGTCAAGTATGATCGTTACGGGGCCGTCGTTTTCGGAAGTCACGAGCATGTCGGCGCCGAACTCTCCGGTCCCGACTTTGAAGCTCCTACCACGGCACTCCGAGATGACAAGTTCATAAAGAGGTACGGCAAGTTCAGGTCGCGCCGCTTCGGTAAATCCGGGGCGGCGTTTTTTGCAGTCCGCATAGAGCGTGAACTGGCTCACTATCAGGAGTTCGGCTCCGGCATCAGTGGGATTGACGTTCATCTTTCCTTCGGAGTCTTCAAACACCCTGAGACCGCAGATCTTGTCTGCCATCTTCTTTGCGACCTCCTCGGTGTCCGTAACATGGACTCCGAGAAGTACCAGAAATCCTTTTCCGATCTCTCCGACCGTCTTACCTTCTATTGTGACCGAAGCGCTTTTAACGCGCGTAACAACCGCTCTCATTTCTTTTTCCTCACTTCTTTTTCTTCCGGTGAGCGTACAGCGTTACATCTCCGTCGAGCTGAACAGTTCTGTACGCGGTAACGAGCTTTCCACCTGATTTTTTGGTGTATCAACACTTAAATGTATATCCGTTACGGACAAGGATCGGAAGAACTCCGTAAAATGCACCGTTCGAAACATTCTTCGAAGATACCGAAACCTTTCATTTGTGTAGGTTTTTTTGATTATATCATATTTCCGCCAGATCTGGTAAAAGTAACTTTTGAGAGATGCTGATGCGTGTTACTTTTCTTGACTGCTACAACTGCTAGATGACCCACCGGGGACGGAGGTAGTGGGTCAAAATGTAACAGTACTAGGTTCTGTTACAGTGGGCAATGAATCATCACCTAGCAATATGCACAAATAAAAGATGCGAATTTGGCGATTATGCCGATTATCATTTCGAAAGCTCTATGGTATTATCTTGAAACAGTGTTTCAGCACTGTGTCTTTTGAATTCTGAACGATTTATCCTGCAGAGAATCCCCCTGAAAGATCGCCGAGAACATTAAGACAGCTGAAGTGGATGAAAAATCAGAAGCGTGAAGAATGATTTTTGAGATGTTATATCGCGGTCATATGACCGCAAATTTCTTGACAAGACCTATTGGATGAGTATAATATAAGGTGCACGGAGGTAACTGAGTGAGTAATCAAACGAGTGCGGCGGACATAACCACTTATCTTACAAAGGTTAAGAAACTGTTGTCCGCAGGGAAATACGATTTCGTTCCAAGAAGGAAAAACATGCAAGCGTTGGCGCAACATGGACTTACAATCACAGATGTTAAGAATGAGATTTTAGGGCTTGTTGTCGGTGATTACTACAAAGGTCCTAAGCAGGATTTTGATCCAAATCGTCCCGGAGATATTTGGGAATTTAAGAAGAGTATTGATGGAATGCAGTTCTATGTTAAGGTTAAAATCATACAGGAAAACGGAGAAGATATCTTAAAATGTCTTTCGTTCCATGAGGACGATTTTGCATAGAAAAAGGAGGTGGCGTCAATGAGGAAATATTGCGAGGAATGTGGAAGAGAAGTTGAGACAAAATTCATTACAAAGAGAGAATCTTATGACGTCCTTGGAGAATCCATTGAAGTAGATGCAGAGATATTGGTTTGCGCAGAGTGTGGAGAAGAGTTCTATTGCGAAGAGCTTGATAACGCCACTCTGATTCGGGCATATAACGAGTACCGAAGAAGACATAAGCTTTTATTACCTGAAGAGATAAAAAAGATCAGAGAGCAGTACGGACTTAGCCAGAGAAAGTTTGCAAAACTCCTGAATTGGGGAGATAAAACCATTTGCCGGTATGAGAATGGCTCTGTTCAAGACAAGGCACATAACAGTCTTTTGCTATTTCTGCGTGAGCCTGAAAATATGAGAACATACCTTACAGAAAACGAGGTTTTCCTAGACGAAAAGCAGAAGGTAAAATTACTGGATACTGTTGATAAGCTTGAGCAGGATACGGAATACCGAGCAAATA
>JAEEIH010000220.1 GCA_016281275.1 Lachnospiraceae bacterium
CTCGGGAGCACAGCTTGATATCTCGATACTTCCGAGTATCGGTATCATCGGAGTGATCTACATCGTGGCGAGAGTGATCGGTAAGATCGGTGGCGCGATGTTTGGAGCAGCGGTATCACATTCATCGAAAAATGTCAGAAATCATCTGGGCTTTATGCTCGTCCCGCAGGCCGGAGTTGCGATAGGTCTTGCTGCCACCGCCATGACGGCGGTTCCCGAGTACGGTCCGACGATCAGGACGGTGATCCTTTGCGGAACGGTTATATATGAGCTTACCGGTCCGCTGATCACTAAGATAGCGCTTAAGAAATCCGGCGAGATAACCGCTTAAAGGGGAAACGCTGTGAAGGATTCCCGGCCGGTAAACAGCTGTTAAAGAGGAGATTTTATGGACACGATCAGAAAATCCTTAATCGGAAAACACACGCTGCTTTTATTCACGCTGTTATCGGCTTTTTGCGTTTTTTTATTGTCCGGCTGTACGGGAACAGCCGAAGAAATGCCTGTTATTGCCGAAACAGGCGCACCGGAAAGCAAAACACAGTCTTATGACTCAAAAGACGGCGCGGACGGAGCGGAGATCGCTGTTTCTCCCGAAAATAAGAAGGCGGTCGAATTAAATAAAGAGGACATAAACCGCGCTGACGTTGCCGAATCGGACAATCCTGCGAGTAATTCGTCCTCTGATACGCGAGATGCCACACTACCCGAAAATGACGTGAACCGCGCGGATCCGGAAGAAAAAGCCGGAAGCACGGAAAGACCGGATGATCGGGTCGATCCGGAGCAGACATCGGAAACGGAATCGTGGACCGCTGAGGAAAGAGCGGTTCCCACCGCTCAAGAGGATGAAACAAAAAAATCGGACACAAACGGAACCGGTATCGTTCTTTCAGCCAATGACGATTCGACATGGAACAACAGCTTTCTGTTGTTCCTGCCCCAATTTAACGGTGGGATCGAGGAGGGCAGAGTCTGCGAGGAAACTTTTGATCACATCATTATCGGAGGCATAGAATCAAAGCGCATGGTCGAAGACTACGTTGAAGACGTCAAATCCGCGGGATTTGATGTTGAAGCGGATTATGTGGATCATAACGGCGAGATTGATTTTCATGCATATAACAGCGACGGATGGTACGTGACTGTCGATTATGATATAAAAACCGGAAAAGCCGATATAGGATGCGGCTTCTTTAAAGAGGAGAAGGAGAAAGATGCGGGAAGCTATTTCCCGGAAGAAATTCTTGCAATCCTTCCCATGCCTGAAATCGGAACCCTTTCGGGGGGCAGGGCGGACGGCGACAGTCCTTATGCGCTGTTCGAAGGATGCACTCTCGGTGATGCGCATGAATATGCCGATGCCCTAAGGCAGGCGGGCTTTGACAAGGAAGCGGTTGAAGGCGAAGCAAACGATCTTTGCTGGTACTGCGCAAAGGATGCCGAAGGCTTGATCTGTGATATGCAATACGCGGACGGTATCATAATGATAGGCTGCGAGAAAAAAGAAGAATAAAAGAGAAATATTGCTCCGGAAGTTATAAAATTAATTCTACAAGAGGTTTAGGTATGCAGAAATACGACGGCAGCGAAATAGTCGTTTTGAAGGGTCTCGAGGCGGTAAGAAAACGCCCCGGTATGTACATAGGAAGCACAGGAAGCCGCGGGCTTCATCATCTTATTTGGGAAATTCTCGATAACGGAATTGATGAACATCTCGCGGGATTCTGTAATGAAATAGAGGTGACCGTCGAAAAAGACGGCGCTGTTTCGGTGACCGATCATGGACGAGGCGTTCCTGTGGACATTCATCCCACGGAGCACATTCCCACGGTCAGGGTTGTTTATACCGTCCTTCACGCAGGCGGTAAATTCGGTAATTCTGTCTATAAAGTCTCGGGCGGACTCCATGGTGTCGGAGCTTCCGTTGTCAATGCGCTCTCGCGCAAAATGATCGTCGAAGTAAAGAGGGACGGTCAGATCTTCAGAGATGAATATGAAAACGGCGGTCATCCGGTCGTCGAACTCGAAAAAGGTCTTCTGCCGGTAGCCGGTCGTACAACGAAGAACGATACGGGCACCAAGGTTACTTTTTATCCCGATCCCACGATTTTCGACACGGTCGAATTCAAGGACGATATTATTGCAAAAAAGCTTAAAGAAACAGCTTTCCTCAATAAAGGGCTTAAGCTTAAATTCACGGATAAAAGATCGGGCTACAGCGAAACTTTTATGGAAAATGAAGGTATCCGCAGCTTCGTTCGTTACATATGCCGCGACCAGAACACGATAATGAAGGATCCCGTTTATATCGAGGGCAAAAGCGGGGAGATCGAGGTAGAAGTATCCTTCATGTACACCGACGGATTTTCTGAACAGATCAATTCGTACTGTAACTGCATCAACGTTGTTGACGGAGGAACGCTTGTGACGGGATTTAAGTCCGGTCTGACGAGAGTGCTCAATCAGTACGCGAGAGAACTCGGGGTTCTGAAGGAAAAGGATGATAATTTCGACGGTCGCGATATCCGAAACGGAATCGTCGCAATCGTATCGATCAAACATCCCGATCCCCAGTTCGAGGGGCAGACCAAGACAAAGCTCGGCAACAACGATGCGAAGGCAGCGGTTGAGGATGTGTTTGTCAGCGAAGTAACAAGGTACTTTGATAAGAATGTTGAGATACTGAAAGCCATTCTCGATAATTCGATGCGCTCCTACAATGTCCGCAGAGCAGGTGACAAGGCGAGAAATGCGGTCCTCAAGCAGCTCGGTGATGTTGACACAAGAAGCAAACTCGCCGCATGTACTTCAAAGAAGGCTGAGGAATGCGAAGTTTATATCGTTGAGGGAGATTCCGCGGGAGGTACCGTTAAAACGGCGCGAGACAGAAGAACTCAGGCTGTTCTTCCGCTGAGAGGAAAGATAATTAACGTTGAGAAGGCAACCCTTGAAAAAATCCTCCTCAACAATGAGATAAAGTCGATGATCGCTTCGTTCGGTTGCGGGATCGGTGATGATTTTGATATTTCAAAGCTTCGGTATGACAAGATCATAATCCTCACGGATGCCGATGTGGACGGCGCACATATCTCGACGCTGCTCCTTACGTTTTTCTACCGGTTTATGCCCCAACTCATTTATGAGGGGAAGATTTACAGGGGATTACCGCCTCTTTACAGGGTAGAATATGAAACCGTCAAGTCCGGAAAAACGAAAAAACAGTCGGAATATCTTTTTAATGACGCAGCCTTGGAGCGCTTCAGAGAGTCAGGCAAGAAAATCATATCGCTGCAGCGATATAAAGGTCTCGGAGAAATGGATGCGCAGCAGCTTTGGGAAACCACACTCGATCCGGCCCAGAGAGTTCTTGCGCAGGTAAGCATAAACGACGGTGTTGAGGCCGATGAGGTTACTTCGCTGCTGATGGGCAGCAACGTACCTCCGCGCCGAGAATTCATCATGACCGAGGCCGGGGATGCAAACCTTGATATAACCTGATGTTGAATATGAGCAGTAAGCAGGAGTTTTGATATGAGTAATAAACAGGAGCAATTTGTACAGCTTGATTTTGCTGAAGAGATGAGGACATCTTTCAGGGATTATGCCCTTAGTGTCATCATCTCCAGAGCCATCCCCGACGTGAGAGACGGCTTGAAGCCTGTACAAAGAAGGATTCTCTATGCTATGAACGAGCTGGGGCTTTCGCCTGATAAGCCTCACAGAAAAAGCGCGAGGATCGTCGGTGATACAATGGGTAAATATCACCCGCACGGCGACAGCTCGATCTATGAAGCGCTTGTTCATATGGCGCAGGATTATTCGCTCAATGTGCCTCTTGTGGACGGACACGGCAATTTCGGCTCGATAGACGGTGACGGAGCCGCAGCTATGCGTTATACGGAGGCAAGACTCTCTCCGGGAGCGATGAGGATGCTTGAAAGCCTTGAGCGCGGTATCGTTCCGTTTATGCCGAATTTTGATGAGAATGAAAAGGAACCTACGGTTCTTCCGGCTCAGATCCCGAATCTTCTTATTAACGGTACGACAGGTATCGCCGTCGGTATGGCGACAAATATCCCTCCTCATAATCCGGGGGAGGTGATCGATGCCTGCATCGCGCTTCTTGATAAGCCTGAGATCACTAACAGAGAACTTCTTAAACATGTAAAAGGTCCGGATTTCCCGACGGGAGGCCTGATCGTAAATGCCGGTGACATACCGGCGATATATGAGACCGGCGAAGGAAAGATCCGTGTTCGCGCTCTTACTCACATGGAGAAGGGAGAATACGGGCGGACAAATATCGTTGTTACGGAGATTCCGTACACCGTTTCGGGAAACAAGGTAAAGCTTGTAGAGGCACTTTCGGCGCTCATGAGAGATAAGGTCTTTGACGAGATCTACGATGTTCGTGACGAGTCTTCAAAGGAAGGCATCCGATTGGTCATCGAAGTCAAAAAGGACAGGGATGCCGAAAATCTCCTGAACGGTCTTTTCAAGAAAACGCCGCTCGAGGATACGTACAGTGTTAATCTCCTTGCGGTTAAGGAAAAACAGCCCATTGTATTTGACCTCAAGGGCATGATAGCGGAATTCGTCGCATTCAGGAAGGAACTGACGATCCTTGAACATAAGGATCTGCTTGAAAAGGCAAAAGACAGGGAAGAGATAGTTTCCGGTCTTCTCCGCGCGACAGACATCATTGATCTCATAATCGAGATTCTGAGAGGCAGCAAGAGCGTTAAACAGGCAAAGGACTGCCTGACGCACGGTGATGTCACCGATATAGTATTCAAATCCGAAAAATCGCGCATGATGGCATTTAAACTTGATTTCACGATGAAACAGGCAAATGCGATCCTCGCTATGCCTCTTTCGAGGTTGATCGGGCTTGAAATGCAGAAGCTTGTTGACGAGCATGATGAGCTTCTCGGCAAGATTGCCGCTTATGAAGAAGTGCTTGGGAGCGAGAGCGCTCTGAGAAATGTTATAAGAGAGCGGCTTAAGACCATTAAAAAGGAAATCGGATATCCCAGAAGGACAAAGATCGACGAGATAGCTCTCGGCGATTATGTCGAGGAAGTCAAGATCGAGGAGCTTGCTGTTCTGATCGACAGATTCGGATACACCAAGTGTATTGATGAGCAGACCTTCCAGAAGGCAACACCCGAACAGCTCGCGGAATTCGTCCATATCGTGCACATGAAGAGCGACGGCGTGCTCTGCATTTTTACCGACGCCGGTAACCTAAACCGCGTGAAAGCGGAAAAGATCCCACGCGCGAGGCTTAAGGAAAAAGGAACGCTCATTCATAATCTGTGCAAGATCGACGAAGAAGAAGCTGTGCTTTACGGTTCGTTTGAAGAAGTGTTTGACAGTCTTTTACTGTTTACGACGGCAAGCGGCGCCATAAAGCTCACCTCCGGAATCGAATTTGAAACGGCGAGACTGCAGATGGCATCGACAAAGCTGTCCGACGGGGACAGGGTTGTTTCTGTCAGCATTATTGGAGCGAGCGAAGCGGTAGATCCCGCCTCACGTGTGATTGTTGTAACGAAAAAGGGCATGGGTGCGGTATTCCCGCTTTCCGAAGTGCCTGAGTTAAAGAAGACAGGACGGGGAGTCAGGAGTATAACGCTCGGTACGGGAGATGCCGTCGAAGGTGCGGCAGTCATCCGCCAGGGTACGGAACGCGTGAAGATTGCGGGCAGGACGATCGATTGCACCAAGATGCGCTGCAGGCAGAGGGGCGGCAAAGGTACCAAGGTTACATTTATTAAAGATTAAAAAGAACGGTTTCACTAAAACGGCATATTATCATCGGAAAGGAATCGGAAATGAAAAAAGTAATAACTTACGGAACATATGACCTTTTACATGTCGGTCACATAAATCTTCTTCGCCGCGCGCGGGAACTCGGCGACTACCTTGTTGTTGTGGTTTCGTCGGACGAATTCAATGCGATCAAGGGAAAGAAGGCATATTACAGCTTTGAGGACAGAAAGAAGATCCTTGAGGCCATCAGATATGTTGACGAAGTACTTCCCGAATACACGTGGGAGCAGAAGATCGATGATGTGGTGAAAAACAACATCGATGTGTTCGTCATGGGCGATGATTGGAAGGGAAAGTTTGATTTTCTTAAAGATTATTGCGAGGTGGTTTATCTTCCGAGAACGGAGGGGATCTCCACTTCAAAAATTAAGGAAGACCTCGGGTTGTCGCAGCCGCAGCTCTAGTTTCTTTCGAATTTGCAAAGTTTTTTTGAAAATGATATAAAGTTTTTTTTCGGTACGCCCGATATATAAGACATAGAGTGAAGGAAACGTGCGGATTTACTGTGTGAAATCCATTAAGTGAACGGATTCGCTTAATGAAACGTTTTCCGGTATTAAAGGAAAGGTGTGAAGTATATGAGAATCGACGCTATGAATCAGGTTAGCCAGCTCTACGGTTCCAAAACCGCGAAGAGAGCAGACAAAGCGGGATCGCTTTCGTTTTCCGACAGCCTTGAGATTTCAAGCAAGGGTCGTGATCTGCAGGTAGCGAAAACAGCCGTTGCATCGGCGCCCGATGTTCGTGAAGACCGCGTGGCAGCCATTAAGGCAGCACTTGCTAACGGAACATATTCCGTCAGCGACGAGGATCTTGCAAACAAGCTTCTTGAAAGCTTTGATATCTGAGGAGAATCAAACAGTGGCAGGACTTATTAGCGAGCTCGTGAGCATCATGTCGTCCGAGAACGACCTTTATAAAGAGCTGATACCGATAGCTTCCCGGAAAACGAGAGTTATCATTGACAATGACCTCAATGCCCTTCAGGAGATTACGGATAAAGAGCAATTGGCTATCGAAAAGATCAATTCGCTCGAGCGCAAAAGGGATGAGGTCATTAAAAATATCGGGACAGTTCTTTCACGCGACCCCGCAACCCTTAACATGAAGACTCTCATCGAGATCATGAAGAAGCAGCCTGCCGAAAAGGATGCATTGTGCAGGATACACGATGAACTTGAAAGAACTCTTAAGACACTGGTTACCATTAACGACCGAAACAAATTACTGATTGAACAATCCCTGGAAATGATCGATTTTAACATTAATCTCATTCAAAGCACAAGGATGTCGCCCGGGGTAAGCAACTATACGCGAGGAGCGCATGAGGATCAAGCCTCTTCAAGTGGAACAGGGATGTTCGACGCGAAGCAATAAGGATTTTGGTCCCGACGGGAGAAGCTTATGTCTTTATTCGGAGATTTATCGGTAGGCACTTCGGGGCTTAAAGCAGGACAATACGGACTCAATGTAGTCGCGCACAATTTGGCCAATGTGGACACGGAAGGCTATGTAAGACAGCAGATGGTCTATGACTCATCGCCGTACCTTCTGATAGGTCAGACATCGGTTTCACCCATGCAGGTTGGACTCGGTGTTGACCCCGCACAGGTTCGTCAGGTGCGCGATGTTTTTTTGGATAAGGCATACAGACAGGAAGCAGGCAGACAGGGATACTACGAGGCGCAGCGCGACGCTGTTTCCGAGATCGAGAATCTCTTCGGTGAGCTTCAGGGAGTTGCGTTTCAGGACACATTAAAAGATTTCTGGGTTTCGCTTCAGGAGCTTTCAAAGGAACCTGACAGCCGCGTGGCACAGGCAACCTTTATTGAAACGGGCATCAACTTTATCGAAAGATCCGATAAAATCTATAAACAGCTCAAGGAATTCCAGCTCAACCTCAACACAAACATTCGTGAGAAGATCACAAGGATCAATGAGATCGGCGACAGGATCTTCGACCTCAACAGAAAAATTGTTTTCTATGAGAGCAGTGAAGTAGAGAATGCCAATGACTACCGTGACGAAAGAAATCATCTTCTCGATGAGCTCGCCACGATGGTGAAGATAGATTATAAAGAGCAGGTGGACGGACGTGTGACAATCGCGATCGAAGGATCGACATTCCTGACGGACGATTTCTGTTACCACATGGATTACCTCACCATCGCTCAGTACCGTGAAAAGCAGGGGATCGAGCTTCCGCTTGATGAAGCGGCGGACATCCTCATACCTGTATGGCCCCACCTCGCTGGCGCCGAAGTGTTTGACTGGTCACAGGTGCCTTCGACACCGGCCAATTCGGATATAGGAACACTCAAGGGTTGCCTTCAGGCAAGAGGCACAAGGATCGGAAAATACACGGATATCCCCCTTGAACCCAAGGTTGAGGATTATACCGACGATGACGGCGATCTTGACGAGGAAGCCTACAAGCTTGCGCTTGATATATATGAAGAAGCAACCAAGGATTATAACCTTAATATTGAGTCATCGATCATGATGCGCACCCAGGCGCAGTTCGATCAGCTTGTTCACGGAGTGGTTACGATAATCAATGATACGCTCTGCCCCGACAAAGTGGTCACGATAGCGGCGGGAACAACGATCACTCTTGACGACGGTTCCACCTACACCTACGAGGACGACACAAAGATCAGGATATTCGATGAAGAGAACGCACCTGTCGGCGTTGATGAATTTTCCACACCCGGAGAGGAACTGTTCTCGAGAAAAACCGTCAGAAGGTACATGGATCCGCAGGACATCACCCTCTCGGACGGAACGGTGCTCGAAAATGTCAGGATCTATAATTCGGAAAATGCGGATGACAACTACTCGCTTTACACTCTCGGAGAGATCGAGGTAAATGCGGAGATAGTCGAAAACAAGTCGAAGCTTCCCGTTATCAGCGCGAACGGTACGGGCGACTACGATATGGACATGATCAAGAAGCTTCTCTCGAGATGGCAGGAACCTTTTGCAACGCTTTCGCCAAATGCGCTCACGTACAACAACGTTACAAATTACTACACTCAATTCATTGGTGAGATAGCAACAAAGGGAGACGAATTCAATATCCTTGCAGAGAATCAGGAATGCATGACAAATGCGGTAAATGACAGGAGACTTGCAAAAACAGCGGTTTCTTCGGATGAAGAGCTCACATATCTTATCAGATACCAGCATGCATATAACGCTTCCGCAAGATACATCGGAGTTGTCGATGAAATGCTCGAGCATCTGATCGCAAAGCTCGCGTGATCGCTTCGGCATAGAATATTTCATATACAGCAGCTGTGGATTTATCGCAAAGCTCGCGCGATCCCTCGGAAAGGAGCAACACATGCCTAATACATTTTTTGGACTTACGATCGGAACCACCGGACTTTACGGCGCGTCGACAGGAATCAACACAACGGCCCATAATATTGCCAATACGGAAACCGAAGGGTATTCCAGGCAAGTGGTAAAGCAGACGGCGGGCGTTCCTCTCCGTGCCAACGGACCTTACGGCATGATCGGTACGGGAGTCGAGATTCAGGATATCGAGCAGCAACGCGATGCCTACTACGACACAAAATACCGCAGCAACAACACTCTTTCGGGATATTATGCGGCGCAGGAGTACTACATGCAGTCCATCGAGGACTATTTTAACGAAGTTCAGCTTGAAGGCTTCAACAGCAACTTTAACAAATTCAATAACGCGCTCGAGGAGCTTTCGAAGGATCCCGCAAACCTTACCGCAAGGACGCAGGCCAACAGCTTCGCACAGAATTTCTGCGAATACATCAATTCACTCCAGACAAGCCTGACACAGCTTCAGGAAAACGTTAATTTTGAGATAAAGACGATGGTCGATTCCGTCAATTCATATGCGATTCAGATCGCAGGTCTCACAAAGCAGATCAACACGCTTGAGGTTAACGGCGGAACGGCAAATGATGTCAGGGACCAGAGAAACCTCCTTGTTGACAGGCTTTCCAATATCGTTAATGTCTCCGTACTCGAGAAGAGAGTCGGCACAGAGGAAGCGGGCGTTACAAGCTACACCCTTAAGATCGGTGAGACAACGCTGGTCGATACCTTTGAACCCCATTCGCTCACGATAGTACCCAGAGAGGATAAGCATTATCAGTCGGACCTTGACGGACTTTATGATATTGTTTGGGACAGCGGTCAGACCTTCGATGCGCTCCACAACGGTGGTCGCATTCAGGCGCTCTATGAGATGAGAGACGGCAACAATCAGCAGTATTTCAACGGAAAATGTACGGCGAGCTACGGCGATGAATTTATTACAGTGACAGATACAAGCGTCAACAAGGTGGAAAACCTTCACATCGCGCCCACCGGAATCATCGAAGTCGGCAATCGCGAATATAAATACAACGGGTTTACCGTCACTCTTGATGAGGACGACCATTATGTTTATGAATTCGCGCTTGATGAGCCGCTCGTAAAGGACGTTGACGAGATAGAGGTTCAGGTCGGAAAATCGATCAATTACAAGGGCCTTGCATATTATATGCAGCAACTCAACGAATTCACGAGGGTTTTCACAAAGAGGTACAATGATCTTCATAAGGAAGGCAAAGACCTCGATAACGAGCAGGGACTTGATTATTTCAATACACGCAACATCGTTTCGGGTGAAAATTATGTTTTTGAGCCGTCCGAGGCAGATGAGGAGTCCGGCATTATCATAAGCAGTCAGACAGGCGCCTACGCGGTAGATGATCAGGACAGGAACTACGGAAGCTACTACTTCATGACGGCAGCAGGAATTTGTGTTACCGACGAGGTCTATAAGGATCCCCGCAAGATTGCAGCCGCAAGAGATATCATAAACGGTGAAAGCAACAACGATCTTGCTCTCGATATGATCGCTCTCAAGAATGATACAAAGATGTTCAAGCAGGGCACTCCTTCCGGATTTTTGCAGTCGCTCATCGCGGAACTCGGCGTTGATTCGAAGAAGGCGCTTTCGTTCAATGAAAACCAGGCGGATGTGCTCACGGCCATCTCAAATCAGAGGCTTTCGGTGTCCGGTGTCGACATGGACGAGGAATCGATGTCGCTCGTAAGGTATCAGAGCGCATATAACCTTTCGGCAAAGGTCATAAGCACGATGAACGAGATTTATGACAGGCTTATAAATATGTAACGAAACATATCAAACGGAAAGGAACACGAGGACTGAAAGAAGGTCAGGGAAGAAAACTCCCGAGGATGAAAAGAAAGTCCGGAAACGTAAAAGGAAGCGCAAGGCGGAAAGAAAACCAAAGATTGGAAAAGAAGCTCAAGAATTAACGTGATTGTGCCGATATAATAAACATTAGGGCAATGAAATAAAAAGGAGGTCACCGTATATGCGTATCACCAACAGGATGATGACCAACAATATGCTGTACAACATCAACGGGAATAAAAACAAGATGAACAAGCTTGAAGAGAAGTACGCAACGGGACTTGCCATCCAGCGTCCTTCCGACGATCCCATTGTTGCGGTCAGAGCTCTTAAGCTTCGTACAAACCTTTCGGAGCTTAACCAGTATTTTGAGAAGAACATCCCGGATGCAAAATCGTGGATGCAGACGACAGAGAGCGCTCTCAAGGTTACGAGCGAGATCATCACAAAGATCCACACCTACTGTGTTCAGGGCGCGAACGACACGCTCACGGAAGAGGACCGCAGAAGCATTGCGATCAATCTTAAGGAGCTTCGCTCACAAGTGTATCAGGAAGGAAATGCGAATTACGCAGGACGCTACCTTTTTACCGGCTACAAGACCAATACTCCGCTTGTTTTCGGAAACGAGTGCCATACGGAGCATTATACCATAACCGAGACTTTGACTTCGGATAAGGTGGAGATCAGCAAGAGGATCGTTGATACATGCCCTTATAACACTTTTGATCTTGAAGACTACGACAGCTTCGATACGGAAACACGACCCAACGAAGTAACGGTTTACAGACTCAGGCTGTCATACAATAATCTTAATGCCGTAGAGGAAGGAGCGTCGATTGCGCTCAGAATCCCGAGCAAGCTCGAGGATGGGAGCTACGAGCTCGACGATGAAAAAAAACGTGTTTATACCGACGAATTCACCGAAGGTGACATGGATGTGCTTCAGTCGACCGATCCCGAAGCGTATAAACCCGAACCCGATGAAATACACTTCCTTGAGGATACCGGTGAGATTATCATGGGCAGTGAGGTTTATGACAGGTTCAGAACCTCTGATTTTGAAGTGACGTATGAAAAACAGGATTTTGAGAAAAACGAACTCAGACCGGAGCACTATTTCGACTGCGTAAGGCGTGATCTGGATATTGTCGATGAAGTCGAAAGAGAAGAAAAGGCGATTTACTTTAAGGCAGAAGACCAGAAGATTGCTTTTGAGATTAACTTTAACCAGCAGATGGCGATCAACATTCAGGGCAGGGAGGCGTTCCGCCACTCGCTCGGAAGGATCGTAGACGATATAGTTCAGGCTATCAGCGATGTTGATCGTGTTAAGGATGAGATCGCCGAAGTGCAGCTTGCGATGAAAGACGATACGCTGACGGACGAGCAGAAAGCAAAGCTGACAGAAATACTCGATGTCCTCAATACCGAGCTTGATCTGAAGGACGGCGTCATGAGACAGGCGTATGCGAAGGCGCTCACGGGCATGTCGGAAGAAGAGGACGCCGTCAATGTCGCAACGGCCGATATCGGAACCAGGTACAACAGACTTGAACTCACCGAGTCAAGACTTTCGACACAGCAGACCGAATTCACCGACCTGCTTTCTCAGAATGAGGATGCCGATATTGTTGATACCGTGGTCAATTATAACGCAATGCAGACCGTTTACAATGCATCGCTTTCTTCGGCTGCAAAGGTTGTTAAGAATACATTGCTTGATTTCCTGTAAAATTATTTTTTTGGCAAGCTTGTTTCACAAAAGGTGGCGCAAATACCGGCAGTCGTGTTATAATAATCAAAGCATGTGGGTTTTGCTTCGAAAAGTACAATTATTCCGACATAACCCGAAAAAGTGAAAGAATCATAAACACGCGAAAATTCTGCGGCAAAAGACGATATTTCCTTATAAGGAGGGTAAGACATGAGAATAAACACCAGATATTTCGGTACCGTTGATCTTGATGATGACAAGGTGATCGTTTTTGACGATGGTCTCTTTGGCTTTGAGGAATACAAGAAATTTGCACTGATATTCAATAATGAAGCAAAAGAACGCCCTTCGATCTCGTGGCTTCAGAGCGTTGATGAACAGGCGCTTGCTCTTCCCGTTATGATACCTACCATTGTTAAGCCGGATTATAACCCTGTTGTTGAGGATGATGCTCTTGAAACTCTCGGAGACTGGAATGAAGAAAACATTTCCGTGCTTGTCACTGTCACGGTTCCGGAAAACCTCAGTGATATGACCACTAACCTTAAAGCCCCCATCATCATCAACACCGATTCGATGAAGGGTGTACAGACTGTAGTGGAGAACCCGGATTATGAGATCCGCTTTAAGATCTACGATCTGCTTAATGCGGCAGGAAAGGAGGAAACCTGATGCTCGCTCTGTCCAGAAGAATCAATGAATCCATCATGCTCGGGAAGGATGTGGAGATCACTATCCTCGAGATAAAGGGTGATCAGGTTAAGATCGGAGTTGTTGCTCCGAGATCGGTTCCTGTTTACCGCAAGGAAATCTTCCTCCAGATCGAAGAAGAAAACCGTAAAGCCGTTGCTGCCGAGCAGAGTAAGGAGACGATCGAGAAGCTCCTTTCATTATGATCGCACGGAAAGCTACTCCGTTTTTTACAAGACAACCGAACAGATTTTTTTTGGCAGCATCCCGAGGGATGCTGCTTCTTTGTGCGATAAACAACGGAACAAAAATAAAAAAATAATTGATTTTACAGGTAATGTTTTGTTGTTTTCTGCCGATATATGTTTTAGAAACTTGTTCAAAAGGATTTTGAACGTACGCATTGTTTTACAAGGAGGTATTTGGGATGGATGGAATTTATCAAACATCAAGCGTTCAGGCACCTAAGCCTATAAGTACAGACAGTTATCAATATTCAGATGCGGCTGCATCGGCATCTGTTTCCGCACCCTCGACACCGAGCACTCAGCCTGCCGTTTCCTCTTCGGAAGGGAAGCAGACTCCTTCCGACGATCAGGTTAAAGCAGCAATCGAGAAGGCAAACAGAAAGGCACATTTCGGTCATACAAATGCTCAGTTCTCCTATCACGAAGCAACAAAGAGCATTTCGGTCAAGATCATTGATCAGCAGACCAACGAGATCATCAGAGAATTCCCTCCTGAGGAGACACTCGACATGATCAGCAAGATGTGGGAGCTTGCGGGAATCATCGTGGATGAAAAAAGATGATTTTTTCGGAAAAAGATTGATGTGATCATTTTCCGGAGAACAAAAGGACAGTCCCTTTAAAGACAAGGAGGTCGCTATGCCCATCAGATTAAGCGGAATGGCATCCGGACTCGATACCGATGCCATTATAAAAGAGCTTATGTCTGCCCAGTCTCTTAAGAAGACCAACATTGAGGGCAA
>JAEEIH010000017.1 GCA_016281275.1 Lachnospiraceae bacterium
TGATTGGCAAATGTCAAGCAGATTTTTACACCGTGGGGATCTAACTGATTAACACTGTGAAAAAGAGGCTGTGGTTGGAGCCTTTCTTAAACCGTCTATGCGGTAGGAGGTTGAACCAATCCACAGCATCTTCAACAGCATACCCTATACCTTAGAACAGGTAAAGAATGGGTATGACTATATAATACGAGGAGAGATGCACAATGCATTGAAAACCTCTAATAAGCAGGATTTGCTTGATGGTCGGGGTCGCGTCAGTAGCAATCGGGTTACTTATCTCACCCGTATCGGCCGAAGCGGCAGGTAAAACCGTGAAACTTTGCAAAACGGGGCGTATTGCCCTGAAATGTTTATGCAAAACGGGGCATTTTGCCCCGTTTTGCATATTTGGTTCTTGAGCAGGGGCAAAAAAGGTTGTATAATTATTGTTGGTTAATAAGGCAAGAGAGTAAATGAACGAGCAACAGTGATTATGCCTGTAAATAGCACATAAGCGTTTCAAGGGGAATATATGTACAGAAAAGCCGAAAAGAAAATACAGGAATGGATCGATCACAGCAAAAAAGCGCTTCTTATCCATGGAGCAAGACAGGTCGGGAAAACGTATTTGATACGTGAAATGCTTAAGAGGAACGAGATTGATTATTGTGAATACAATCTTCTTGAACGAACGGACGTTTTGGACTACCTGAACAAGGAGACCGATGCGAGAGAGATCTCAAAGCGACTTGCGATGTATTCGGACAAACCGCTTACCGAGGGGAAGTCTGTGATCTTTCTGGATGAGATTCAGAAGTATCCGGATATCTTGACAAAGATCAAATTCCTTGTCGATGAAAAGAGATTTCGGTATGTGCTGAGCGGATCGAATCTGGGGGTGGAGCTTGCCGGCATCCGTTCAATCCCGGTGGGCTATGCAGATATATGGCAGATATATCCGATGACTTTTTCCGAATTTGCCCTGGCATCGGGGATCAGCGAAATGATGATCGATCACATGCAAAACTGTTTCAAAAAAGAGACGCCTCTTGATGGAATAGTCCATGAAAAGCTTACAAAAGCATTTTACTACTATCTTATAGTAGGAGGGATGCCTGCGGTTGTAAATGTATATAATGAAACGCATAATCTCGAGAGCATCGACAGAGAGCAGAAAAGTATTATTAATCAGCTTAAGGCGGACTTTATAAAATACGAGGAGAAAAACAAAAGACTGAAGATAATAGCTGTCTATGATACGATCCCGGCCCAGTTAAACAAGCAGAATAAGAAATTTGTTTTCAATTTGCTTGATAAAGAACTGAAATTTGATCGCTATGAGGAAAGCTTTTTGTGGCTCAAGGATGCTGCCGTAGCGATCCCTGCGTATACGGTGTCGAATCCGGTCAGCCCTCTTGAGATGTCCCGGGAAACAAATGTATTCAAACTGTATCTCGGAGATGTCGGGTTGTTGACGAGCTGCTTCCCAATGAGTGTGAAACGGGAACTCATGGACATGAATCCCGACAGGGATATAAACAACGGGTCTTTGTTTGAGAACTATGTTGCCCAGGAGCTTTATGCGGGTGGTTCAGATCTGTTCTATTATAAGAAAAGAAGCGTGGGCGAAGTGGATTTTATGATTGAGGGGGAGACTGGGCCGATCCCGATCGAGGTCAAGTCCGGAGCCGGGTACAAGAGACATGCTGCGCTTGATAACCTGATGAAAGAAAATGGGTTTGAAAAATGTATAGTTTTGTCTCTTAACAACACAGAGAAAACGGAACGGACCACGTATCTTCCGATCTATATGTCAGAACTTCTTGCTGACCGGACTTATGACGGTGAAACGGAGATGAATCCACTCTGACGGTGGATCGGTTGAAATCGGACGTATATTCTGATATACTACGCTTTGTTTGTCATCTCTTGAGAGCATGTTTATCCCTCGGGAAGTGCTCAAAATGTGTAATAGGAAAAAACAGGAGGCAATATGAAAAACACAGGAAAAAGACTGATCGCAGTGCTTGCTGCACTTGCACTCACATTCTCCGTTTTCACTGTCGGTTCGGACACGGCGGAAGTGAAGGCTGAGGAGCCGCATGCAGCAGGTACCTATTATGAAGAATTGACTGTCACCAACACGCAAAAAAACTTGGAATATACCGTTAAAAACCTGACGGTTGCGACGAATGGAGCAATCGTGCTTGGATCACAACCGGAGGATCCCGATCCCAAGGCAGCCACAATCAGGGTTACAGGGAGAGCAGTAGTTGAGCCTGAAGGGAGGATCCTCCTTCAAGGAAGAAGTGGGTTTGGTGGTGTTCTTGTGATCGGCAGGGGTGCCACTTTAGAGGTCCTTAAAAGGGATACGGTTCAAGTGTCTGACGAAGAAGAAGGTTATATTTTAGTGGAAGAAGAAGCTTCTGTAAAAATAGAAGGTGAGTTCGCTAATATAACCGTTGGTGGTAAGGACGTGTATTTAGACGGAAATCAGAAGTTGAGCTATATGCTTTTTTGCAAGGATGGTGCTTGGCGCGGAAGTAAGATTGACATTGAGGTCCCGTATGAAGAATCGAAATTCAATAGGTTACTTGATATATCTCCCGATATGAAATTCGGCACGATAACCATTGAGGATTATACCTTCCGTCAAATAGATTATGAACTTAATCGCAACTTAAGAGCAGAAAAATTGGTTGTTAATACACAAAAGAAGCTTACGATCAAAGAGAGTTCTGAAAACGGTGTCGTGAAACCCACCATTGTGGAAGTAGATGAGGCGGAACTGAATGATACCGTCGAAATAACAAACTTCACCGGTTCTTCGGAAGGTGATGCAAATGAGTTTCGGATCAACCGGAAGCTTACTATAGGAGACAATGGTTCAATAACAGCAGAGGGCAACGGTCGCCTTAATCTGGATTCCGATGGGCTGCCCCGTGAGATCTACACTCCTGATTTAAGCCGTTTCGATTCCAATAAAGAAGTAAGGATTCCGAAGGGTTCAAAGATTTTTGAGACAACGGGAGAAAATGTACCGCTTGAAAGTGAAGTATCAATGGAACCGTTCGCCGGACATACTGTTAGATTCGACGGTAATGATAATAATGATGTCGATTACATCTTTATCTTTGACGGAAGAGGCGGAGAAATAAAGGACGGCGGCCCCGGACTTTCGCTTTCGGTCACCCTTCCTGAAGAACAGAAAATCTTTGAACATACAAGGTATCGCGATAAGTGGACTCAAAGGGACAATCTCCACTATAACCCTGAAACATTTGAAAGCATTACCGTGAAAGATGGAAATGCGAAGGATTTTGATTTCGATTTGGACATTAAGGAACTGACTGTTGCAAGCGGCAGTTCGCTCACGATAAAAGGAA
>JAEEIH010000018.1 GCA_016281275.1 Lachnospiraceae bacterium
AGCAACCCAGTCATCAACGATGTGCTCCTTTATGGCGTAGCACACACTCTGGAAGATCTGCTGACGCGACGCGTCCTTTACTTCCTTTCTGTAGAGCGTCATGAGGTAGTTTTCAACACTCTCGCGGAACTCTCTTTTTTTGATTTCCATGCTTACTGTCCTTTCTTTATTCCAACCCTTATTTTTGTTTATTTCTTATCTTGTTTGCTTATCCTATCAAAAGTCTTTTTTATTGTTTTTGACAATCTTTCGGTTAATGCCTGACTGTTATATTATACCATTATGTTTGCTTTTGAGGAGATTATTTTGTTTTCAATTTTACCGGCACTCTGCACCGACCGATCCGGGCTTCTCTTTCTTACTAACCGGTTGTTCCGCACTTCTCTCTTCTTCCCTTTTCTTCCTTTCCTTTTCTTCCTTTCCCTGCCTTTTTTACTTCATTTTGTCACTTTCTTACCGGCACTCCCGATCGATCGTAACAGACCTCGAAGCATATCCGAAATATAAAATTATAAGACAGAATACTGTCATAGCAGCATTCTGTCCGTAATATTATCATATTTTCACTACTCCGAGGCTTGCATCCTCACCGTTAAGATTCCAATCCTTAACATAACCGGCCGTACTTCCGGTGATGATCTCGTCTGCAAGGCAGACACCGCTGATCATGTCCTTGTTGGCGGTCGCGATGCGTTCAAGCTCCGCGCTGCCCTTCATGTAGACCTTGATGCGGTCCATGACCTCGAAGCCCGCTTCCTTACGCATTGTCTGAACCTTGCTGATGATCTCGCGCACGAAGCCTTCCTCGATGAGTGCCTCGTCAAGGTTGGTATCGAGTACAACGCAGAGTCCGTTGTCTTCGCATGTCACGAAGCCTTCCTTCTTGACTGTCTCGACCACGAGGTCGTCGTCAGCCAGCTCTTCGTTATTGCCGTCGAACACAACGGTCACCTTGCCGTCCTTCTGAAGCTCTGCATATGCGGCAGCTGCATCGGGAAGGTTGGCAAGCGTCTCTTTGAGTGCATTGATCCTGCTTCCGAAACGCTTTCCTAATGTCTTGAAGTTCGGCTTAAATACATAGCCCGCAAACGAGGAAGTATCATCCGTGAAGACGATCTCCTTGATATTGAGCTCGTCCTTGATGATGTCCTGGTAAAGCTGTGAAACATGCTGTGCACCCTTAACGTACATAACCCTGAGGGGCTGGCGCTGCTTAACTGCGGCGTCGTTACGTCCGGCACGACCGAGAACAACAACGTCCTCAGCGGTCTCCATATCCTTCTCAAGCTTCTTGTCGATGAACGACTTGTCGGCTTCGGGGTACTTGCAGAGGTGGATGCTCTCGGGTGCCGAAGCGTCAACGCCTGCAACAAGGTTGCGGTAGATCTCCTCGGTCATGAAGGGGATCATGGGAGCAGCGGCCTTCGAAATTGTCACGAGCGCTGTGTAGAGAGTCATGTAGGCAGCGATCTTGTCCTCCTCCATTCCCTTAGCCCAGAAGCGCTCACGGCAGCGGCGAACATACCAGTTACTCATTTCGTCGACGAACTGCAGGAGGCTCTTGGCAGCCTCGGGGATGCGGTAGTTTTCAAGGTTCTCATCTGTTTCCTTAACGGTGGAGTTGAGTCGCGAAAGCAGCCACTTGTCCATAACCGTTAAAGTTTCTTTCTTTAATGTATATTTGGTCGGATCGAATCCGTCGATATTGGCATACAGTACAAAGAACGCATATGTGTTCCAAAGCGTGCCCATAAACTTGCGCTGTCCCTCGACAACCGCCTTGTCGTGGAAGCGGTTGGGAAGCCAGGGTGCGCTGTTGATGTAGAAGTACCATCTGATCGCATCCGCGCCGAAACGCTCGAGTGCCTCAAAAGGATCGACCGCGTTACCCTTAGACTTACTCATCTTTTGACCGTTCTCGTCCTGAACGTGTCCGAGGACGATGACGTTGCGGTAAGGTGCTTTATCAAAGAGGATGGTCGACTCGGCCATCAGTGAGTGGAACCATCCACGTGTCTGATCTACAGCCTCCGAGATGAAGTCAGCGGGAAACTGCTTCTCGAAGAGGTCCTTGTTCTCGAAAGGATAATGGTGCTGTGCGAAAGGCATCGCTCCGCTGTCGAACCAGCAGTCAATAACCTCGGGAACGCGGTGCATCTCTTTGCCGCAGTCCGGGCACTTGATCGTGACGCCGTCGATGTAAGGACGGTGAAGCTCGATGTTTTCCGCGTCGGGTCTGCCCGACTTCTCGGCGAGCTCTTTGCGGCTGCCGATGCACTCCTTGTGACCGCACTCGCACTCCCAGATATTGAGGGGGGTGCCCCAGTAACGGTTTCGAGAAATAGCCCAGTCCTGGATATTCTCAAGCCAGTTGCCGAACCTGCCCTTGCCGATCGACTCGGGGATCCAGTTAACTGTGTTGTTGTTCTTGATAAGGTTGTCTCTGACTGCCGTCTCCTTGATGTACCAGGAGTCACGTGCGTAGTAGATAAGAGGTGTGTCGCAGCGCCAGCAGTGAGGATATTCATGCTCGAACTTGGGAGCGGCGAAAAGCTTGCCCTCCTTGTCGAGATCTTTGAGTACTTCGGGGTCAGCCTTCTTGACAAAGAGTCCTGCATAAGGGGTCTCCTTTGTCATCTCACCCTTGCCGTCCACGAGCTGGACGAAGGGCAGGTCGTAGGTACGTCCGACACGCGCATCGTCCTCACCGAAGGCGGGAGCAATGTGTACGATACCGGTACCATCGGACATTGTAACATAACCGTCGCAGGTCACGAAGAAGCCCTTCTTGTTCTGCTTTTCAGCCACTTCAAACGAGCAGTTGAAGAGAGGCTCGTACTCTTTATACTCAAGATCCTTGCCGACGTAGGTCTCGAGGATCTCATAAGTCTTTGCTCCTGCCGCGAGCTCACTGCCGTCAGCGGGCTTGATGCCTGCAAGAACGGTGTCGGCGAGATCTTTCGCGAGGATGTATGTAAAGCCGTCAACAGCCTTAACCTTCACATAGGCGTCATCGGGGTTCACGCAGAGAGCGACGTTCGAAGGAAGAGTCCAGGGA
>JAEEIH010000019.1 GCA_016281275.1 Lachnospiraceae bacterium
TGCAAAGCTCGAATGTATCACCGTGATCAAGGTGAAGAGCGATCGGGATATCGGGATTCTCTGCAACTGCAGCTTCTACTAACTTAACAAGATATGTGTGGTTTGCGTATGCACGTGCACCCTTCGATACCTGAAGGATAACGGGGCTCTTAAGCTCGCCTGCTGCTTCTGTGATACCCTGAACGATCTCCATGTTGTTAACATTGAACGCGCCTACGGCATAGCCGCCGTTGTAGGCTTTTTTAAACATCTCAGTGGTGGTAACTAAACTCATATTATGCCATCCTTTCATAAAATACGATAGTTTCATGCCGAAACACGCAGTATTATAGCACACAAACCAATCGCGGTAAAGTACCACATGCAACTATTGACATGCGTATAACATACGTATATAGTTTCCTCAAGATGCATTAAAACAAAAACTTAGTATGCTATAATAGGAATCGATATTCATTCGGAAAGGACATCATTACCATATGAAGATAGGTTTTATAGGACTCGGAAACATGGCCGGCGCGATGATCGGCGGCCTCATAAAAAACGGAATACACGCAAGCGACATCATCGGCTTTGATGTGAGCGAAGAAGTATGCTCAAAAAGAAAGAAAGAATTCGGGATCACGATCGCTCCCGACAACGATTCCCTCGTCAAAGTTTGCGGACAGATAGTGCTTGCCGTAAAGCCGCAGTTTCTCGAGGCTGCGCTCAAAGAGGTTTCGGAATTTTCCCAGGATCAAGTCATCATATCGATCGTTGCCGGCAAAACACTTGATTATCTCTCCGGCGTGATCAAAGGAAGCAAGAAGATCATCCGCTGCATGCCAAACACAGCCGCGCTCATCGGTGCCGCCACAACAGGCGTATCTCCGCGCAAGGACGTTACAAATGAAGAACTCGAGAGCGCAATTTCCATCATCGAAAGCTTCGGAAAAGCAATCGTTATCCCCGAAAAGCTTATGGACACGGTAACAGGTGTTTCGGGCAGTTCTCCCGCTTTCGTGTTTATGTTCATCGAGGCGATGGCCGATGCCGCCGTTCTTGAAGGAATGCCCCGCGCGATGGCATACGAATTCGCTGCGGGCGCAGTTTACGGCAGCGCAAAGCTTATGATGGAGACAGGCAAGCACCCCGGCGAACTCAAGGACATGGTAACATCACCTGCCGGAACAACGATCATGGGTGTGAAAGCTCTCGAAGATAGCGCATTCCGCAGCGCAGTCATGGATGCCGTGATTGCAGCAACCGAACGCTCGAAAGAGCTGTAAATTTATAAGCCAACAAAAGCAGACCCCGGCAAAATACTTTGCCGGGGTCTGTCATCATCTTAACCTCTTTTGGGGAAGACATTATTCTGCATCATCGGGACCAACATCCTCAGATTCTGAATCTTCGTAGTAAGTTCCCTCATCCTGGAATCCTTCGGTATCGCTGTCATCCTCGTAATACTCGCCCTGATCCTCTTCGTAGTAAACATCACCTTCCGAATATTCATCACCGTAGTAATCGTCATAAACATCATCCTCAAGAGTATCGGTACTGAGGCTGACATTGCGGTAAACTTTCATGCCGGTTCCGGCAGGAATGAGCTTACCGATGATGACGTTTTCCTTAAGACCGATGAGTGGATCTACTTTACCGCGGCTTGCTGCCTCGGTAAGAACCTTCGTGGTCTCCTGGAAGGACGCTGCAGAGAGGAAGGAATTGGTAGCAAGCGCTGCCTTTGTGATACCAAGCATTACCTGCTTGCCGTCTGCGGGAGTCTTACCCTCAGCCTTCATCTGCTCATTGATGTCATTGTATTCAAGGATATCAACCATGCTTCCGGGAAGGAGATTTGTATCGCCGTTATCTTCGATACGTACCTTCTTAAGCATTTGGCGAACGATAACCTCAATATGCTTATCGTTGATCTCAACACCCTGAAGTCTGTAAACGGCCTGTACTTCCTTGATCATGTAATCCTGTACGGCGCGGATACCCTTGATCTTCAAAATGTCATGAGGATTGATCGAACCTTCCGTGAGTTCGTCACCGGCTTCGATCACCTGTCCGTCGGTTACCTTTATCTTGGATCCGTAAGGGATCAGGTAAGTCTTCGAATTAGGATTCTCCTCATCATCCGAAACAACAGTCACCTCACGCTTCTTCTTTGTTTCCTTAACCTGAACGGTACCGCCGAAATCTGCGATGATCGCAAGTCCCTTCGGCTTACGTGCCTCGAAAAGCTCTTCGACACGGGGAAGACCGTGAGTGATATCATCACCGGCAACACCTCCGGTATGGAAGGTACGCATCGTAAGCTGTGTACCGGGCTCACCGATCGACTGCGCAGCGATGATTCCGACTGCCTCACCGACCTGAACGGGCTCGCCCGAAGCCATGTTCGCACCGTAACACTTAGCACAGACTCCGAGATGCGACTTACATGTAAGCACCGTACGGATCCTTACCGTAGCTCCGATACCTGCCTCAAGTGCTGCTCTCTGCTTATCAAGAAGAATTTCCTTCTTTCCTTCATCCTCTTCGGAATCGGGATTGATGTCATTCTCTTTACACCATTTAAGTGTTGCTTCTTTGATCGCTTTAGTCTTCATGATCGCAGCTGCACGCTTGGGTGTGATCATATGATTCTTTTTGACTATGATATCGCCGTTGTCATCAAACATGTCCTCACATGCGAAACGACCTGTGATACGTTCTTTAAGTGACTCTATTACTTCATTTCCGTCTGCGAACGCCTTAACATCCATTCCGACGATCTCTTCTTCGCCTGCGCAGCAGTCATCCTCGCGGATGATAAGCTCCTGCGAAACATCGACAAGACGACGTGTCAGATAACCTGAGTCGGCGGTACGAAGAGCCGTATCGGACAGACCTTTACGAGCGCCGTGCGCGGAGATGAAATACTCAAGTACGTCAAGACCTTCACGGAAGTTAGCCTTTACAGGGAGCTCGATCGTCTTACCGGATGTATCCGACATATGACCACGCATACCGGCAAGCTGTTTGATCTGATTTTCTGAACCACGGGCGCCGGAGTCAGCCATCATGTAAATGTTATTGTATTTATCGAGTCCTGCCATCAGGTATTTTGTAACATCTTTGTCGGCAGCATCCCAAACCTTGATGACGTGCTTATAGCGTTCTTCTTCCTTCATCAAACCTCTGCGGAAATCCTTGTTGATTTTTTCAACAAGTGCTTCGGTTTCAGCGATGATCCTCTTCTTCTCCGGAGGAACGATCATATCCGAAATGGAAACGCTCATTGCCGCCCTTGTCGAATACTTGTATCCGAGGGATTTGATCGCGTCAAGCGTCTCGGCCGTCATTGTTGCTCCGTGTGTGTTGATACACTTTTCAAGAATTCCCTTGAGCTGCTTCTTCTTGACGAGATAATCTACCTCAAGGTCAAGGAAATGCTCGGGATCGCTTCTGTCAACGATGCCAAGATCCTGAGGAATGGCTTCGTTAAAGATGAATCTTCCGAGTGTCGTGAAGAGGAACTTGCTGATAACGCGCTCTGTTCCGTCAGCTTCCTTAAACGTTCCTTCACGTTTAACATAAATATACTGATGAAGTGTAATCTCTCCGTTTTCATATGCAAGAATAGCTTTCTCGGGTGAAGAAAACCTTCTGCCCAGCAGATCGAGCATTTTGCACACGATCCTTCTGTCACGTTCGGGATCCACACATACCTTGACTATCGAATCAACTTCAAGTGCCAAGCCCTTAATGGCTGCGACTGCCTTTACTGCCGCATCCTCATCCTTTGCTTTAAGCACTGCCTTTGTTTTCTTATCCTGATATTCTTTATATGCGGCAACAGCGTCATCTACGCTTTCAAATTCTGCGACGAATTTGTCTCTTTCCTCTTCATGATTCGGATCTGTAAGATAATCCGCATATTTATGTATGGTCAGATAGTAAATACCGAGAACCATATCCTGCGAAGGAACGGCAACGGGACCACCGTCAGAAGGCTTCAAGAGGTTATTGGGTGAAAGCATGAGGAATCTTGCTTCAGCCTGGGCTTCAACCGAAAGAGGAAGATGCACAGCCATCTGGTCGCCGTCGAAGTCGGCGTTGAATGCCGTACATACGAGGGGATGAAGCTTGATTGCCTTACCTTCGACAAGGATGGGCTCAAATGCCTGAATACCGAGTCTGTGAAGTGTAGGAGCACGGTTCAGCATAACGGGATGCTCATGAATAACATCCTCGAGCACGTCCCAAACCTCACGGTCGAGACGCTCAACCATCTTCTTTGCCTGTTTGATATTGTTTGCTATCTGTCTTTCAACAAGCTCTTTCATAACAAAGGGCTTGAAAAGCTCGATTGCCATCTCCTTGGGGAGACCGCACTGGTAAATCTTGAGCTCGGGTCCTACGACGATAACGGAACGACCGGAGTAGTCAACACGTTTTCCGAGAAGGTTCTGACGGAAGCGTCCCTGCTTTCCTTTGAGCATGTCGGAAAGAGACTTCAATGGACGATTGCCGGGGCCAGTTACGGAACGACCGCGTCTTCCGTTATCAATGAGAGCGTCAACCGCTTCCTGAAGCATACGCTTCTCGTTGCGCACGATGATATCGGGTGCGCCAAGTTCAAGAAGTCTGCGAAGACGATTGTTTCTGTTAATGATACGTCTGTAAAGGTCGTTCATGTCCGAGGTGGCGAATCTTCCGCCGTCGAGCTGAACCATGGGACGGAGATCGGGCGGAAGCACGGGGATGTTCTCAAGGATCATCCACTCCGGACGGTTTCCGGACTCACGGAATGCTTCAACAACCTCAAGTCTCTTAATGATCCTTGCGCGCTTCTGACCTGTAGAATTTGCAAGCTCCTGCTTAAGTACCTTAGATTCCTCATCAAGGTCGATCTTCATAAGGAGCTCTTTGACCGCTTCGGCACCCATTCCGACACGGAAGCTGCCGGCAGGATACTTCTCAAGCTCATCAAGGTACTCTTTCTCGGTAAGAATCTGTTTGAGAGTAAGATTCGTGGTTCCGGGATCAAGAACTATGTAAGCTGCAAAATAAAGGATTTTCTCAAGCACCCTGGGAGAAAGGTCAAGAATGAGACCCATACGACTCGGGATACCTTTGAAGTACCAGATATGCGATACCGGAGCCGCAAGCGAAATATGACCCATTCGCTCACGTCTTACCGATGATTTTGTAACTTCGACACCACATCTGTCACAGATGATGCCTCTGGAGCTGATCTTCTTGTACTTTCCGCAGTGGCACTCCCAATCCTTGCTGGGTCCGAAGATCTTCTCGCAGAAGAGTCCGTCTTTCTCAGGCTTTAAGGTACGATAGTTGATGGTTTCGGGCTTCTTTACTTCAGCTCTGGACCACTCGCGGATCTTTTCGGGTGACGCAAGTCTGATACGGATTGCGTCATAATTAATCTCCTTGGGATAGTTCTCCGACCTGATATATGAATTATCCATCGTTATGCTCCTTTAATTTTTATTCGTTCCGGTCATCGGAATCCTCAAAAAACGTATCTTCGGTATAGCTGTCAAAATCGCCCTCCGAAGAGAAGTCTTCCTCGTAGTATTCGTCGAGTTCTTCTCCCTCAACGGTTGAATAACCCGCGGATTCAACGTCTCCCTCAAGGCCATCGGTATAAGCGTCATTGCCCTCTGCCCAAGCATTTCCGGCATTGGGATCCAATGAATAGTCAACGGACTCGGAAAGCTTGACTTCATTGCCGTTCTCATCGAGGACGGTAACATCAAGTGCAAGTGACTGGAGCTCTTTGAGGAGCACCTTGAACGATTCGGGAATACCGGGCTCGCTGATGTTGTCACCTTTGATGATCGCTTCATAGGTCTTGACACGACCGGTCACATCATCGGACTTAACTGTCAGGATCTCCTGAAGCACATGAGCCGCACCGTACGCCTCAAGTGCCCAAACCTCCATCTCACCGAAACGCTGTCCGCCGAACTGGGCCTTGCCGCCGAGAGGCTGCTGTGTAACGAGTGAGTAAGGACCGGTAGAACGTGCATGGATCTTATCGTCTACCAGGTGGTGGAGCTTAAGGTAATGCATGAATCCGATCGTAACAGCTCCGTCGAAATATTCTCCGGTTCGACCGTCACGCAAGCGAACCTTACCGTCGCGGTTGATCGGAACTCCTTCCCATTCCTTCCTGTATTCCTGATTCTCAATAAGGTAATTCATTACTTCCTTGTCGAGAACATTCTTGTATTTCTTTTTGAAATCTTCAATCGGCGTATTGACGTAGTCATTGGCCATCTCGAGAGTATCCATGATGTCAAAATCGTTGGCACCGTCAAATACCGGTGTTGCGATATTGAAACCAAGTACCTTTGCCGCAAGAGAAAGGTGAATCTCGAATACCTGTCCGATATTCATACGCGAAGGCACGCCGAGGGGGTTAAGCACGATGTCAAGCGGACGTCCGTTAGGAAGGAACGGCATATCCTCAACGGGAAGTACACGCGAAACAACACCCTTGTTTCCATGACGACCTGCCATCTTGTCGCCGACCTGAATCTTTCTCTTCTGTGCTATATAAACGCGCACGCTCTCGTTGACTCCGGGCGGAAGCTCGTCGCCTGCGGCACGTGTAAATACTTTTGCATCAACAATGATACCAAACTCACCGTGAGGAACCTTAAGAGATGTATCACGAACTTCACGGGCTTTCTCGCCGAAAATCGCACGGAGAAGTCTCTCTTCTGCCGTAAGCTCTGTCTCACCCTTAGGAGTAACCTTTCCGACGAGGATATCACCGGCGCGAACCTCAGCGCCGACACGGATGATTCCGCGCTCATCAAGATCCTTCAAAGCATCCTCACCGACACCGGGAACATCACGCGTGATCTCTTCGGGTCCGAGCTTGGTGTCACGGGCTTCTGCCTCGTACTCCTCGATATGAACGGAAGTGTAAACATCCTCTTTAACAAGACGCTCCGAAAGGAGAACCGCATCCTCGTAGTTATAACCTTCCCATGTCATGAAGCCGATAAGCGGGTTGGTTCCGAGCGCAAGCTCGCCTCCGTTTGTCGAAGGACCATCGGCGATAACCTGTCCCTTGGTGACCTTCTCGCCCTTATTAACGATAGGTCTCTGGTTGATACATGTACCCTGGTTACTTCTGGAGAATTTAATAAGGTTATAATCGCGGATCGTTCCCTGCTCATTGCGAATGCGGATGATACTTGCCGTAGCCTTCTCAACCGTTCCGTCTTCCTCTGCCACAACGCAGACTCCCGAATCGATCGCAGTCTTAAGTTCCATGCCGGTTCCAACAACAGGTGCCTGAGGACGAAGAAGCGGAACTGCCTGACGCTGCATGTTCGAACCCATGAGGGCACGGTTCGCATCGTCGTTCTCAAGGAACGGGATAAGCGCCGTAGCGACTGAGAATACCATCCTCGGCGATACGTCCATCAGGTCGATCTTTGATTTGATAAACTGCGAAGTTTCCTCTTTAAAACGACCCGAAATATTGTTGTTAACAAAATGTCCGTCTTCATCAAGCGGCTCGTTCGCCTGAGCAACAATGTACTTATCCTCCTCGTCAGCGGCAAGGTATTTAACCTCATCGGTAACTCTGGGATTCTCGGGATCGGACTTGTCAACGATTCTGAAAGGAGCCTCGATGAATCCGTATTCGTTGATCCTTGCATATGATGCAAGAGAGTTAATAAGTCCGATGTTGGGTCCTTCAGGCGTCTCAATGGGACACATACGACCGTAATGTGTGTAATGTACGTCTCGAACTTCGAATCCGGCACGATCACGTGAAAGACCGCCGGGACCGAGTGCCGAAAGACGACGCTTATGTGCAAGCTCACCAAGCGGGTTATGCTGGTCCATAAACTGCGACAGCTGCGAGCTTCCGAAGAACTCTTTAACCGCTGCGGTAACAGGCTTAATGTTTATGAGCGACTGAGGGCTGATACCCGAAAGCTCCTGTGTCGTCATTCTCTCACGAACTGTTCTTTCCATTCTGGCAAGTCCGATACGATACTGATTCTGAAGGAGTTCACCAACCGCACGAATACGTCTGTTTCCGAGGTGATCGATATCGTCCTGATTTCCCACACCATACTCAAGATGTATGTTATAGCTTACGGAAGCAAAAATGTCTTCCTTTGTGATGTGCTTGGGAATAAGATCGCTCACATGACGTCTGATCTGATCCTTAAGTTCTTCCTCGTCGGGGTAGCTTTCGATAAGCTCCATAAGCGCGGGATAATAAACATTCTCGGTGATGCCGAGCTTCTCACGAAGCTCTTTCGTCATCTTAAACTTAACATGGTCCGCGATATCGACCATGAGGTTCGAAAGCACTTTAACATTGTGCTCTTCTGCCTGAATCGTTACTGAGAACACACCCGCATTCTGAATCTTATCGGCAATTTCTTCTGTGATCTTGGTACCTGCTTCGGCGATAACTTCACCTGTTGAAGGATCGATCGCGTCTTCCGCAAGCGCAAATCCAACTACACGGTTACGAAGGTGAAGCTTCTTATTAAACTTGTAACGTCCTACCTTGGCAAGGTCATATCTTCTTGCATCAAAGAACATGCTGTGAATAAGAGACTCGGCGCTCTCAACAGACACGGGCTCACCGGGTCGAAGCTTCTTGTAAAGCTCTTTTATTCCTGCTTCATAAGTATCGCTCTCCGAAGGATCCTTTCCAAAGGATGCAACTATCTTGGCTTCCTCTCCGAACATATCGAAGATAGACTGCTTTGTTCCAAGTCCGAGCGCGCGCAAGAAAACAGTGATCGGAACCTTTTTGTTACGATCGACCCTGACATAGAATATATCATTTGAATCGGTTTCATACTCAAGCCATGCTCCGCGGCTGGGGATCACAGTGCATGCATAAAGCTTCTTACCGGTCTTGTCGTGTGTTATATCATAATAAATTCCGGGTGAACGTACGAGCTGACTGACAATGACACGCTCCGCTCCGTTAATGACGAATGTACCGGTATCGGTCATAAGAGGGAAGTCGCCCATAAAGATCTCATAATCCTTAATGTCTTCGTCTTCCTTGTTATGTAACCTGACTTTTACCTTAAGAGGTGCAGCGTATGTCGCATCTCGTTCCTTACATTCTTCAATGGAATACTTGACATCATTCTTGCAGAGCTGGAAGTCGATGAACTCTAGACTTAAATGCCCGTTATAATCTTCAATGGGAGAAATGTCACGAAATGCTTCGGCAAGTCCCTCTTCCAGGAACCAGTTGTATGACCTCTTCTGAACCTCGATGAGGTTGGGCATTTCGAGAACTTCTTTCTGTTTCGAATAGCTCATTCTTACGCCCTTACCCAGCTTAATGGGACGTATTCGGTTTTTTTCGATCATTGACGTCACCTCATAATTTATTTTCAATTGCCCAAAAAATCACCAATTTTCGCGCAAAATCCATAGGACATTCTCTTTTTCACTCAAAAAGGAACACCCTACTTCTTTTGTTGAAAAATTATTAGAAAAAGCTTTGCATTATCGCTCCAATGTGCTATAATATATCCAAAGCGGCATTTGTTTGGACAAATGTGCATCATCCATATTACCACGTATCAATCAAGTCGTCAATCGTTTTTTTCTTTTTGTTACACTTTCAGTTGTTCCCTTTTTTGTTTGCTTTTTATCAGGATTGTTCTGTTATGCTTTTTTTCTTTCTTGGTTCTTTCTTTTCGTACCTGAGTTTATCTGCGCGGATCTCTTTTTCCGTGTTGCTCCTTTTCAGCGCCGTTTCGGACGCAAAGCACCGTATGGTACCTTCGTTATTGCAAAAAGGCTGCGTTGTCTTTGCGGTCGCCGGTTCATTTGATCCCAATCCCCGTTTTTTCCTTCTGAGAGTTCTCGCCGCAGCATTCTGCTTTCTGATTCTTTTCTCGGTCTATCGTTTGTCACAAGGGAGAGGATTCGGAGGAGCCGATGTAAAGATCATTTCTCTTTCGGTTCTTGTTTTCGGTTTCTTTAACACAGCAGAAGCTCTTCTGTGGGGTTGCTGTTTGGGGCTGTACTACGGAATTGAACGAGCTCGACCCCTTAATTCCAAAAACGACGGTATACCCGTTATCACTTTTTTTGTTATAGGAGTGGTTCTGTATTACGTTTTCATTTGATATTCTTTGTTTGCATTTTTCATACGGGTGTGTTTTAATCCAAACAGAGATAAATAATACAA
>JAEEIH010000020.1 GCA_016281275.1 Lachnospiraceae bacterium
GTGTCAAGTTTCTTCAGGATTGTATCATGTGCTTTATCCTGTATTTGATGGCTTTCATATCGAGTTATTGTCTTGCCTCCCCATCCAAGCAACACGCAAAGATCACCCTGAGAAATACCATATTTTGAGCGTATTCCGCTTATCTCCGTCGATGTCAAAAGCCCCTCCTTTTTACGATAAGCATCCTTGAGCTTTATATCGTTCCCCTGCATCTGAACCTCATCGACATAGATTTCATCAGCCGATTCACAGTAATAACAGCATGCATCATACTGTACTTCCACGTCTTTGATAGTCGCCTTTTCCCTGACAATTACTTTTTTTACCTCATGCTTTTCCATGCAACAGGTACATAATCTTTTCTCAGATGAAATCACCTTCATTTTCATCAGTCACCTCACGTGATGTAGTCTTATCCACCAAACGTCCTCCGTCCGGTATCAATTGATACCATTATTATGTGCTCTAAATGTTGCTTTGTCAATCACACTTTTTTCTTGTCCAAAAATTTCTTGATGGGAACAACTGTTGAAACTCTTGAAAATAGACCTGCAACCAACGTCAAAGATACAGCTAACAACTGCTGTACCTCTATACTATCATGAAAATGCCAAAAGATTAGTGTCATATTGCACAAAATTATCCTCGGAAATTTGTTGATAATGACGAGGAACTTTTCTAATAAATCGCCTCCGCCAGCACCTCATTTGCCCTGATCTGTGCACGCATATTCGCATGGCTGTAGACATCGAGCGTAATCGAGACGCTCGCGTGTCCGAGTTTGTTGGAAACGCTCACGATATCCGCCCCGTTCGCTATGCTGAGCGAAGCCATCGTGTGCCGAAGCGCGTGTGGATGTATCCCGGGGAGGTTGTACTTCCTTCCGAAACGTATGAGATAATTGTTAAAGGCTACCGGTATCAGAGGACTTCCGTCCTTCTGCGCGAAGCAATAGTCGTGACCGGGTTGCTCCCTCTTCAGCTCTTCCATGCACCTTAACACCGGCCTGTTCAAAAAGATAACCCTGTTCTTCCCGCTCTTGGGTGAGCTCTCAAAAGTACCGATCGAAGGAGTATAACGAATCGTTCTGCAAATATTCACCCTTCCGGTCTCAACGCATATATCAGACCACTTCAGTCCTACGACCTCCCCGCTTCGGCACCCGCTGTCTATCGCAAACATAACCGCCGCGCGCCACATAAGCGGTTCGTTTTCAAGACATCTGATGATATACCTGACCTGATCCTCGTCATATGAGAGCGGTTCCCTGACGGCATCTTTCTTTCTCTCAAGCAGCCTTTTTACTCCTCTCATCGGGTTTTCCGAAACAACTTCGTTTTCAAGTGCATTCTCAAAGAATGAATGAAGCACAATAAAGTGTTGTCTCACCGTCCCGTACGACAACTTCATCCCGTTTCTCAGGTTTCTTTCACGCTCTTCAAACCCATAAAAGTACTTCTTCATCCTCAGGAAAGTGATCTCCTTCATTTTCTCCCTGCCCAGGCTCACCGCGGATCGCCTGAGCTCTCTCTCATAGTTTATGACCGTCACCGGACTGAGCACCACACTCTTTTCACTGATAAATACCTCGATATACTCCTCAAATGTGTAATTCTCCAAATATTCCCTTGTCTGCATAGTTTTTATCTCCTTCTCCGTAATCTACTCTTGTAGCGTGATGGATATACTACCTTCAAATGACTCAATAGTAAAATTTATGAAGAAGTTTAATTTTTCAAAGGGCTTAATCGTAGGTCTTTTGACATTTGTGCTTGCTATCGCCACATTCGGCGCTGTTAAAGCAAGTGCAGCTTATCCCACACTTACGATTCATCTTACGGTAGCAGGAACAAGCGACACCTACAGCTACACGGTAGAGAGTCCTGTTCAGTCACTTAACATCGCCACTCTTTGGGGTGGCAAGTTCAAGTCGGAACTGGGCACTGCGCCTGGTGATGCTGGATATACCACAGCAGTCGCTTCGCTTTCTGATTTTGTGTGCGATCCCGAAGGTTCGGCATCCTACAGCAGCGGTACAACAATCACTTGTGTAAGTGATGCGCCAGATGCTGAAGTAACCGCGAAGATCAATCTTACCCCCACTGATGTAGCAGCTACAACCTTTAATATCACGATTGACGAAAAGGTATACACCTACACCAGAGCGGCGAGTCAGGAAACAAAGTATCCTATTGTAACAAAAGAAACACTTCTTGCAAATGCAAAGAATAATGGCAAATCAATCGCCGATGATTACGAGGGCATTGCCCTTACCCTTACAAGTCAGGCTGATAATACACATTGGCTTTATAATTCTACTTCCGGAAGTACAACCATTAAGTTTTATGAGGCAGCGCAAGCAGGGACCATCGCTTTCACTGCAACCGGTACTCCCAAGGTAGCAGTTTCCGGAACAGCCAAGACAGTATTTACGGTTAAGATTAATGACATCGACTACACTTACACAGTAAATAAGAACGCCAATGCGACCGGAGATGTAAAGGTTACTCTTGAGGACCTTATGAAGAATGCGAAGAAGTCAGATAATAAGACCACCATCGAGGCAGCTTATCCTGACGGAATCCAGATTGCTACTGTTAAAAAAGGCGATGCTGCTATAGCAAACGATGACACTGCGATTGCTTACGATTCTGAAAAGAAAGAGTTCACAATTAAGAAGCAGACCGACGTCGCTTCTCTTGCAGATGTTGCTATCAACGTAGCTGCAAAACCTGCTAAGGTTGGTCTCAAGTTTAAAGTTGAAGCCGGTGATAAGACTTATTCTTCGACCGTTAAGATCGACAACAAGGCTGGAAAGAAGGAGATCAAGTCTGAAGATATCCTTGCAGCAGTTGTAGATGCACAGTCAAAGGCTGTTAAAGCTGCCGATAAGGTCATCGTTGGTTACGCTGGACATCCTGTCAATTCCGCTGACGCAGTTA
>JAEEIH010000021.1 GCA_016281275.1 Lachnospiraceae bacterium
ACCTCGCCGGAAAGGAAAATCTTTCCGGCGTTGAAATGCTTGGTCATAAGAGGTACCGACTGAATTCCGTCACATGTCTCTTCGATCACATCGGGTAAAATCAGGCTCTGAACTCTTGCTTCGTCTTCACACACAAAACTTTCTCTTCCTACATAAGAATATCTGTCTCTGTTCATATTGTTTTCTCTCCTTAATATTATTATATTCTATTGGTGCCAACTACAGTTAAATCATTCAGCAAACGAAGGCTCTTTATCCTCTGCAGTTAATTCATCCTTCCATACCCGGTCCTTTTCTTCTTTTTTCTCCTGCGTACTGCGATCCGATTCCGATTCGAGCTCGAAAACCTTAGGAACATGATTCAATCCCTTTTCTTTCTCAAAACCGACAGGATCGAAATTGTTGCAGAACACCGGTTCCTCTCCGCGTCTGAAGATCCAACTTGTCGATAGCGGCATATTCAGAATCCTGTTTAGAGGCTTATTCGCCCGGTAAGTGATCTTTTTTGCCTGATCGGGATCGGAGCCACCCATATACACGTAAGTATTACAGTTATCAATGATGGTCTGCGCACTTTCGCCATATCCCGCATAAAGCTGTGCTTCCGACTGTACCATGATCATGGCGGATATGCCTCTCGACCTGATGTTTGAGATCATGTTCTCAAAATTGTCGATTCTCGCATTAGTCGCAAAATCATCGAGTATAAACTGAACAGGAACCGGAAGTCTGCTGTCCTTACAATGGTCGTCCGCGTAGGTACAAAGGATGTTCATCAGCTGCGTGTAAAACATGTTTACAAGCACATCAAGAGATCTGTCGGTGTCACTGACCATTACAAACAGGGCGGTAGGCTTCTGACCTATATTTTCGAAGTTGATGTCATTTCCCTTCAACAGTTCCTCAACTTCCTCTGTAGCCATACAGACTGTTTTGGTCAGCGCAGTCATGTTTATGGTCTGATGTGTTCTTTCGGGACTTGTGTTATATTCATTAAACCTGTCATATGCCCAACTCTGTTTACCTTTCATTTCTTGCTCATCTTTGTGCCTATTGAGCAAATCGCCAAGGCGCGAATCGCAAGAGACTTCTCTTCTTGGGGAGCTTCCTGTCCTTTTCGCAAGACAGATCAGTTTTCTGACCGTTGCCATGTTTTTCTCCTCTTCCGAAAAAGCATCGGATTCAAGAACATAGCCGATCAGAGCAAGATACAGCATCTCTGTACTCTCATTCCAAAAGGGATCCATCTGATAACCAATCTTAGCATCGTTATATGCAATCATATGAGCGAGCTTACGTATGTCCGTTGTAGTCTTGCAATACTTGAGCGGATTATATCTGCTCGATTTCTCGGGGTGAATGAAGTCAATGGTTTTGACATCATAACCTTTCGAACGAAGATACGGTTCCATCTTCTTGTAAAGGTTGCCCTTCGGATCCGACACAACATAGCTACCCGATGCCTGAAGGAGATTCGGGATCACGATCGATCTTGTCTTTCCGGCTCCGCTCGTTCCTACCACGATCACGTTGTTGTTAAGCTGCGTCTTGTAGCAGTCTTTTGAATAATACCTGCCTTCACCGAGGATCAGAGTATCTTCAGGGACTCCGGCACGACTGCTCCTTTCTTCGTTGGAATTAATATTATTATTAATCATGACAATTCCTTTCCCGCATAAACTCTTTATGCGTACATGTTTTGTATTCCCAAAAATGGGTGACTTTAACTAAGCGTTGTAATTTCTGTGTTTTTACAATGCCATCTGACTTGATTGCTATAATGTTATGAGTAATTTTGGGGGTTAACCGGATTATCCGCGTCCGGATATCGGCAAGATCCTCAAGAATGCTCCGGTCACACTCGGTTGTTCTCTGCTGCATGCGATCTTGGCCATTTGTATCTCATGCAGCAGAGAGTACATACCTGTACTTTTTTTAAATCTTAAGTTGTTTTCCGGAGAACAACGAGTACTACTACTAAAAAGCATCAACTCCCTTCTTGTTTTTTAGATTCGGATCGGTACCATCACCTTATGATAACAGTCTATCGCGTCCACTCTTGTTTGTCGTGGATTAAACTTCCGTGACTGAAAAAAATTATTAAAGATGATATTACGCTTCCACCGGATCTTTGTTTTTCCACCTTAGGACTAAATGGGCCATGAAGTGGCGTCTCATGGCAACCTCCTTTTTGCTCGGACCAATTCGGAATTCCGTATTTTGTCCTTGCAATTATAAGTCTAATTTCAACAATTCGGTTTGTCGATGGATAACGCTGACGAGAGAAAAAACTTTTTGGGGTTGGCTCAAATAAATGCACATGCAAAAAAGCGGCCTAATACCGCCGCTTTTTTTCTCCGTTATTTATGTTTTCGTGACTGCTATAAAATGATCGATCATAAATCTCGGGGTTTATTATATCATATAGGAGTAAATCGTGTGAATAAGCTGTTTGAAATGCATGGGAAATAAACCAGGTGAATGCCTATATCAGAAGTCTTGACTTTAGGATCGCCGGGAAGAGTGATTATTGTGTCGCCACGAGAGGCCCTGGTCATTTTCACTTTCTCCTTGAGCCTCATAACACAAGGATGGTTATGTTCGACACAGTATCTGAATAACCATTCGGAATAATAACCGCGATCGAAAATAATGATCGAGTTTTGGCAGATGCCCAGACTTTCAATCGTTTTAAGGTGATTC
>JAEEIH010000022.1 GCA_016281275.1 Lachnospiraceae bacterium
CCAAACAAGATCGACGTTGTTAAACGAAGCAAGGATGAGAGCCGCCGGGATGAGGGCGATGAGCTGTCGCATGATAGATACGACCATGCTGTAGAAGCTCTTGCCGAGCGCTTGGAAAAGAGTACCCGTAACGATACAGTATGCTGCGATCGGGAACGAGAGGCTTATGATCCTGAAGGCGGTGGTTCCCATGGTCATCATTGTTTCCGAGGCATCGAAAAATGAGAGCATGATCTTGGGGATCGTAAGGAATAGGATCGTACCGATGCCCATAATGATCGTTGCATAGATCCATGCCAAGCGCCAGGTCTTCATCATCCTGTCGCGGCGTTTCGCTCCGAAATTGTATGCAATGATCGGGACGATACCGCCGTTAAGACCGAAGATCGGCATGAAGACGAAGCTCTGCATTTTGTAATATGCTCCGAAAACTGCTGTTGCCGTCGAAGAGAACTCAATGAGGATCTTGTTCATGATATAGTTCATGATCGAACCGATCGCTTGCATGATGATGGAAGGGATTCCGATCCTCATGATGTCGAGGAGCATGCGTCCGTCCGGACGGAACCCCTTCATTGAAATATCGATGTCGGGATTCATGCGGTGATTAAACAATATTGCAAGCAGAGCTGCCACGCACTGTCCGATGACTGTTGCAAGCGCGGCACCGGCAACGCCCATCCCGGGAAAACCGAGATAACCGAAGATCAGGATAGGATCGAGGATTATGTTGACGATCGCACCTGTGCCCTGAGTGATCATGGAAAGTAAGGTGCGCCCCGTCGAAACGAGGAGCCTTTCAAACATGAACTGTGCGAACACGCCGAAGGAACAGGTAGCACAGATTGTGAGATAGGATACTCCGTAATCGACGATCGATTCGATGTCCGTGATCGAAGTGTAAAATGGCTTTACCGCGAACAGCCCGATCATAAGGAAGACAATATAACAAAGAACGGCCAAAAAGATACCGTTGCGTGCTGCAAGGTTGGCTCTTTCACGATCTTTGCTTCCGAGTGCTTTTGACAGAATGGCATTGACACCGACTCCGATACCGCCGCCGAGAGCAACAACAAGGAGCTGGATCGGGAAAGCCATCGAAACGGCAGAGAGCGCATCCTCGTGGATCCATGAAACGAAGATGCTGTCTACTATATTGTAAAGCGCCTGAACGAGCATTGATGCCATCATAGGCAGAGACATCGTGATAAGGAGCCTGTTTACGGGCATCGTGCCCATCTTGTTTTCCTGTTCTTTTCTGACGGATATTTCCGGATCTTTGCCGGCAGCGAGATTGTTTTCGGTATTATTTGAGGTGTTTGATTCCATGTCGATTATGTTCCCTTAATAATTTACGATGATGTAGGTCATGTCTGTTTAAGACTACGATTTCACAGGTCTTCCGATACTACTTTTACTGATTTGCATGTTTTATATTCATTTGCATAAAAGACTGTGTTATTATGACATGAAGAAGAATTCTAATCAAGAGGAAGTTTTCGGGCAGAACTGCATATATGATCATAATTCCGGGGCATTCTCCCGGGAAAAAGAAGTAAAAACCGGCAGTCGTTCCGAATGAGTCGGAACTGTCCGTCAAAAACGGTCCACAAGGAGTGAACGTTATCCGGATTTGATTTATGTGAAAGGAGCGGTTATGAAAGGCATTATCCTCGCGGGAGGGACGGGAACGCGTCTCCATCCGCTTACACTCGTTACTTCGAAACAGCTCCTTCCCGTGTATGACAAGCCGATGATCTTTTACCCCTTAAGTGTTTTAAAGGATGCGGGGATCAGAGAGGTCCTGATCATCTCGACGCCCATGGATACGCCGAGATTTGAAATTCTTCTCGGAGACGGAAAAGAATACGGACTACAACTGTCGTACGCAATTCAGCCGACGCCGGGCGGACTTGCTCAGGCCTTTACCCTCGGAAAAGATTTTATCGGTACGGATTCATGCGCCATGATCCTCGGTGACAATATCTTCTACGGAAGGGGTCTCGCGGCAAAACTGAAAAGAGCCGTAAAGGAAGCGGAGAGGGCGTACAAAGAAGGACAAACCTTCCGTCCTTCCGGAAACATTGAGCGAAATGAAGAGATTTCGGGAGACAATGTAACGGAACAGCTTGAGAATGGTGCGCAGGCGACCGTGTTTGCATATAAGGTTTCCGACCCGGAGCGATTCGGAGTTGTCGGATTTGATGAAAAAGGCAGACCCGAATCGATCGAGGAAAAGCCGAAGAACCCGAAGAGCAATTATGCAGTAACGGGACTTTATTTCTATCCCGCAGGTGTTTCCGAAAGAGCCGAAAAACTGAAACCTTCGAAGCGCGGTGAGCTTGAGATCACGGATCTGACGAACACCTACCTCAAAGAAGGAAGACTTCGTGTGGAGAAGCTTGGCAGAGGATATAAGTGGATAGATGCGGGAACCATAGAATCGCTTAGGGCAGCCGGAGAATTTATCCGCGACAGACAGAGAAGATCCGGGAAGGTGATCGGTGATATCACAGGTACAACGACCTGAAGGTTTTGGAACGGCATTCCTTTAGTCGGAGGATTCAGAAAGGTTTTGTACGGGAACGGGAACAGAATGTAAGAATCAAAAGGAAAAGAACATGAGATATCTTGTAACAGGCGTCACCGGTCAGCTCGGTTCGGAAGTTGCAGCGGAGCTTCTTTCGAAAGGTCATGAGGTTTTCGGGACGGGAAGGAAAACGGAAGCGCCCGACCTGCTTTCCGGAAGGGATAATTTTACATACATGTCATTTGACCTCTGTGATACGGATGCGCTGAGCGAGTCTTTCGCGAAGGCTGCGCCGGATGCGGTCATCCATTGCGCGTCTTGGACAGCGGTCGATGATGCGGAAAAGGAAGAAAACCGGGAAACGGTAAGAAGGGTAAATGCGGGAAGCACAGAGGTTCTCGCAAAGTTTTGCAAGAATACGGCGGCAAAAATGCTTTACATAAGCACGGACTATGTTTTCGGAGGCGAGGGAGACGCGCCTTACAGTGCCGACTCGGAAGATTTTGCCCCCCTAAATCATTACGGGGCAACAAAGCTCGAAGGAGAAAAGACAGTCAGGGAGATCCTCGACAGTTATTTTGTTGTAAGAGTATCATGGACATTCGGAAGATACGGCGACAACTTTGTTGAGAAGATGATAAGAGCGTCAAGAGGCAGGGAATCTGTCAATGTCGTGGATGATCAGTTCGGAACGCCCACATATACAGTGGACGCGGCAAAGGGAATTGCGGACATTTCGGCATCGGAGGAGTACGGAACCTATAATCTCACCGCAACCGGAGGCTTTGTTTCAAGAGCGGAGTTTGCGAGAGAGATTTTTAAGGCAGTTGGCATAAACGTTAAGATCGTACCGGTAAAAACATCGGATTTTAAGAGTCCGGCAAAGAGACCGCTCAATTCAAGGCTTGATTCTTCAAAGCTTGCGGAGCATGGATTCAGCCTTTTACCCGATTGGAGAGACGGGCTGAGG
>JAEEIH010000023.1 GCA_016281275.1 Lachnospiraceae bacterium
ATGACCCGTGTTAAGCGCCTGAAGCATGTCGATACAAGCACCGTCTCTGACTTCGCCCACGATAATCCTGTCCGGTCTCATGCGGAGAGATGTTTTTATGAGATCGCGAATCGTTATTTCATTTTTCCCTTCAACGTTGGCATTTCTAACTTCCAGACTGACAAGATTCGGGATCTCTCTAATCTGCAATTCAGCGGAATCCTCGATCGTGATAATGCGCTGATCCCTTGGGACAAAATTGGAAAGCGCATTCAGAAAAGTCGTTTTTCCGCTCCCCGTTCCTCCGCTTACAAAGATGTTGTAGCCGGCCTTTACCAGCTTTTCAAGAAATCCGGCCGCCTCTTCCGATATGCTTCCGAGTTCGATCAGCTTGGCAATCGTCATGACCTCTTTGGGAAATTTCCTGATCGTGATCACGGGATCTCTGACCGAAACAGGTGGGAGAATCAGGTTTACCCTACTTCCGTCCTTTAATCTGGCATCCGCTATCGGACTGCTTGTCGAAATTAATCTGTTTGAACCGGCTGCGATCTTCTGAATAACATCTTCAAGCTTTTCCCTACTTTCAAACGATCCTTCGTGACGCAAGATCCGACCGGCTTTCTCAACAAAGATCTCATCCGGACCGTTAACCATAATCTCGGTGATGTCCGGATCCGCGATAAGCTCCTCCAATTCATCCATGCCTCTGACACTTGCATAAAGCGCCGCAGCGGCTTCCTTCTTGGCTTCCAGATTCATATGCTCTTTTAATGAGCGTTCCATGATCACATCATCGATTATTTCCTTCAGACGCGCTTCGGTCATGTCAGGATCTCCGCCGGCGATCTGTTGTACAAGAGCTGCCATCTCGCTTCTTGCTTGTTTATCTAACATAATGCCTGCCCTCCGTCTCCTCGATGAACCTTCCGAGCCGTCCTTTAAGAAGCATACCAAATTCACAATTCTTCGAAACCATCCCGTCGAAGGGGATTACCACACGAGTGACCTTTCGATTGTCAACTCCGACCGATACGAGCTGCCTCTCCCAGTCATTGATGATGCTTTCGCTTCTTTCCCCTCGACAGTCCGGTACAATAATCCTGTCGGAAGACTTCAGAAGCGGAACCGAAGCCGCTCCGAAGAGCTTAATATCGAAAATCACGTTTTTGTAGCTTTCCGAACCGATAAGAGCGATCAGTTTTTCCGCATGTTCCCGACTTATGTCACAAATATCGGTCCAATGATCGCCTCCGCAGATGCAATCAAGTCCTCCCACACGCTGTGCGCATCTGTCAATTACTGACTCACATCCCCGGTCGAGAAGATAAATGAGTTTTCCCAAGCCTCCCTTTACTTCAAGCGGAGAGTCAATCCGTAAATTATAGAAAGGATCAAAGCTGACAAACAGAGTTCTCGCTCCCTTGCTGTGGTATGACGCAAGCGCTGATGCAAAGGTCGACACATATGTTCCGCCGATAGGAGAACAGACACTTATGATCTGAGAGGTCACACATCGGTAAATCATCCCGAAAGATTCGCCCACGCATCCCGCCGTGGAGTCTTTTATATCAGATTCTTCCGGTTCATGTTCACGGGACAGTGGGATAGAAGAATCCTGTTCTTCGTCTCCCAATCCTTTTCCAAAAAGCGCTTTTACACAGTCAACAATTTCCGAAGCTACAACCTCAAGACTTTGGTACATTCCAACAGTGTTCCGGCCTGTTGAACGCCGACCGTGAACCAAAGTGATACACGGTACGGCAATACCTTCAGTCCAAAAGCTTTCCTCCGCCACAACAACGGACGGATTACAATCGTTCATAAAATCCTTAAACGCTTCGGATTCTGTATAAACCCCGAAAGAAATGATTCCGCTTGCGCCGAACGAAAGATACTTCTCAAGCCCGGCAGCGTAGTCTTCGTCACTGACAAAAACAGCTATACTGATCATAAAATTCTCCAACTGCCTGAAGAACACGCAAAAGAGGCAGGTTAAACAAAAGGATTCCCGGACGAATCGTTCCAAATGATTTACCAGACAAACAACCAACATGTGGTGCCTTTCAGATGAGAACATCTTAAATCATAAAGTCTTTCAAGTCAACGATATGAACATCGTGATAATCACCAAATTTAGGGGGTGCGATTTGTGCAATTTGTATAGTTCACGTTTAACAGAAAATGCATCTCGAAAGCCGACCCTTTTCACCTCGCGAGAAAATCCTTTGCATCTCGCGAGCACAGCTCGCTCGATGTGGGGGGCTCAACCATCAGTACGGAAACTTCGTTTCCTCCGGATAAACAAAACAACAGCGCTCTGTAAGCAAGCTTACTTCCGCGATCGCGCATCTCGCGAGCACAGCTCGCTCGATGTGGGGGGCTCGGCACTCAGTACGGAAACTTCGTTTCCTCCGGATAAACAAAACAACAGCGCTCTGTAAGCAAGCTTACACGCGCTGTTTGTTTTGTTTATCCGATGCGAAGCTATGCTTCGCACTGAGTGCTCTCGCTTGTTAGCATATCTCTGCCCCGTCGGCAACATCCTTGTCAGGGACCATAAGCGCGAGCTTCCCATCCGCGTCTTCGGCGCAGAGGAGCATGCCTTCGCTCTTGAGGCCCGCGAGGGTTGCGGGTTTGAGGTTTACGATCGCCATTACCTTCTTGCCGACCATCTGATCGGGTGTGTAGTAGGCCTTGATACCGGAGACGATCTGCTTTACTTCGCCGCCGAAGCGTACCTGTGAACAAAGGAGCTTCTTCGATCCCTTTACTTCCTCGCACTTGATGATCTGACCCACTCTGAACTCGAGTCCCGCG
>JAEEIH010000024.1 GCA_016281275.1 Lachnospiraceae bacterium
GCTTTTACTTTTGAAGAATAATTGGAATACCGCGTTGCTGTGTGAGCGTATGCCGGCCGGGATATGCGTATGCAGAGAAATGAGCGGATTCATGAAAGGAGAGCAGCATAAGATGCTGATAGTTAAAAAATTCGGAGGTACCTCCGTAGGAGACAAGGAAAGAATCAACAGAGTGGCCGACAGGTGCATCGCCGACTACAAAGAGGGTCATGACGTGGTCGTAGTTCTTTCGGCCATGGGCAAGTCAACGGATGAGCTCATCGCCAAGGCGAAAGACATCAACCCCAACCCTCCCAAGAGAGAGCTCGACATGCTGGTGAGCGTAGGAGAGCAGATTTCGGTTTCGCTTATGGCCATGGCCATGGCAGCAAAAGGAGTTGCCGCAGTTTCCCTGAACGCGTTTCAGGTGGCAATGCACACTACACAGGCATATACAAATGCCCGTCTCACAAGTATCGATACGGAGAGAGTAAGGGCAGAGCTCGAAGCCAGGAAGATTGTCATCATTACCGGTTTCCAGGGCATTGACAAGGCTGACAACGTTACAACACTCGGGCGCGGGGGGTCCGACACTACGGCGGTTGCTCTTGCGGCAGCCCTTAAGGCGGATAAGTGTGAGATTTTCACAGATGTTGACGGCGTTTATACCGCAGACCCGAGAATCGTTAAGAATGCACATAAGATCAATGAGATTTCTTACGACGAGATGCTCGAGCTTGCCAGCCTCGGTGCAGGCGTTCTGCATAACCGTTCGGTTGAGATGGCAAAGAAATACGGCGTTGAGCTCGTTGTAAGGTCAAGCTTGAATTATAATGAAGGTACAGTAGTCAAGGAGGATACAAAAATGGAAAAAATGCTTGTAAGCGGTGTTGCTTGCGATAAAAACGTTGCGAGAATTGCGGTTATCGGTCTTCAGGATCAGCCCGGTGTGGCATTTAAGCTCTTTAACCACCTCGCAAATCATAATATAAACGTTGATGTTATCTTGCAGTCCATCGGACGTGACGGCACAAAGGATATCAGCTTCACTGTTGCCGCAGACGCAGTGGACGACGCACTTGCGGTTATGGAGAACCACAGACAGACAAGCCTTATCTGCGAGAAGATCGATGTAGAGCGCAATATCGCCAAGGTTTCGGTTGTCGGCGCCGGCATGACTTCAAACGCAGGTGTTGCAGCTAAGATGTTCGAGGCTCTTTACGATGCAGGCATCAACATCAAGATGATCTCTACTTCCGAAATTAAGATTTCGGTACTTATCGACGCTGCATATGCGGACGGCGCCATGAACGCAATACATGCTAAATTTATTGGTTAGGAGCCGAAAGAGCTTGGTTTTTTCAAGCTCTTCCGAGATTTGTTCAGAAACGCTTCAATGGGTCAACAGGTGACAACTTGTTGTCACTAGAAAGCATACTATGCTTCAAAGTATGCTTTCGGGTAAGAGAAGCGTTTCTAAATCGAGGCGGCGTAGCCGTCGGCGTAACTGCGAGGTTCTTTCGAGCAGTTTATAATTGTAACAGTGTAGAAAGGAAGTCAGTATGATTTCGAAAAAAATGGCAAATCTTGTCAAGAACAGCTCGGCCATCCGTGCGATGTTCGAGGAAGGTCGCAAGATGGCGCAAGAATTCGGAAAGGAAAATGTTTATGATTACAGCCTCGGAAATCCCAGCGTTCCCGCTCCCGAAGGTGTGAACCGCGCATACAAAGAGGTTTCCGAGAATCCGGACTGCAATTATGTGCACGGATATATGCTCAACCAGGGATTCGACGAAGCGCGCGAGGCGATCGCAAAGGATCTTAATGCGCGTTTCCCCGTGGCTTTTGATAAGAACGACATCGTTATGACGGTCGGTGCGGCTGGCGGCATGAACGTTATCATGAAGACTCTTCTCGATCCCGGTGATGAAGTCATCGTTTTCGCGCCTTATTTCGGAGAGTACAGGAATTACGTTTCGAACTTTGACGGCGTGCTCGTGGAGGTGGCTCCCGACACATCGACATTCCAGCCCGATCTTAAGGCTCTTGAGGAGAAGATCACTGCACGCACAAAGATCGTCATAATCAATACGCCCAATAACCCCACAGGCGTTGTTTATTCCGCTGAGACTCTCACAAAGCTCGGACTTACGCTTGAAGAGGCGCAGAGAAAATTCGGTACAAGCATCTATCTTCTTTCGGACGAGCCTTACAGAGAGCTTGTTTATGACGGAGCAGAGGTGCCTTTTGTGACAGCCTTCTACCGCAACACGATCGTCGGATATTCGTACAGCAAGTCTCTTTCGATGCCCGGCGACAGAATAGGATACCTTGTCATCCCGAAGGAAGCGGACGATCATGACGAGATCTTTGCCGCAGCGGGCGTTGCCACAAGGATCCTCGGATTCGTTAACGCTCCTTCGGTTGCGCAGCTTGCTGTAGCAAAGTGCTTGAACGAGAGAGTGGATGTTGCGATCTATGACCGAAACAGAAAGCTTCTTTATGAGAAGCTTAAGGAATACGGCTACGAGTGCATCATGCCGCAGGGCGCATTTTACCTGTTTGTCAAGGCTCTTGAGCCCGACGACAAGGCGTTCGCCGCAAAGGCAAAGGCACACCGCCTTCTCATCGTTCCCGGCTCAACCTTCGGCTGCGCGGGCTACGTAAGAATCGCATATTGTGTCGATTATGATATGATCGTAAGATCTCTCCCTGCCTTCAAGTCATTGGCGGAAGAATATCATAAATAGTATTGTAAATTGTAGAAGTTAAGCGGCGATCTCCGCGCCCGAACTGTTCTCCGAAAGACATATCGAACGTCGGTACTTAGCAACCGTATTTTGGTTGCTTATGTACCGCTACGTGAGATCTGGAGCGGGAGCGCCTTTCGGAGAATAGTTCGCGGCAGGAGAGAAGCCGCTGTAAAAAGTATATTAGGAAAAACAATATGAGAGAAGACAACTTTCGCAAGCTTGCCCCCTACGTGCCCGGCATACAGCCGCGCTTCGCTGACATGATCAAGCTCAATACGAACGAGAGTCCTTACCCGCCTTCACCGAAGGTTATCGAAGCTTCCGAGAGGTTCAACGCAGCAGACCTGAGGCTTTATCCCAGTGTTGATGTGGGACCGCTCCGTGATGCTCTTGCGGAGTACCACGGCTTTGACCGTGCCTGCGTCTTTGTCGGAGTCGGTTCGGACGACGTGCTCGCCACGATCTTCCAGGCGTGTTTTAACAGCGGACGCCCGCTTTTGTTCCCCGAGATCACATACTCGTTTTATGAGGTATGGGCGAGGCTCTATAACATAAACGTTAAAAAAATACCGCTCCGCCCCGATTTTACCATCGATGCCGATGATTATACAGGCATGGAGAACGGCGGAATCGTAATCGCGAATCCCAATGCACCGACATCGATCGCCATGGACAAGGGAGAGATTGAGAGGATTATCAAAAATAACCCGGACAGCGTGGTTGTCATCGATGAAGCGTATGTCGATTTCGGCGGCGAATCTGTGTTGGGTTACGTAGATAAATATGACAACCTTATTGTTGTCCGTACTTATTCGAAATCCAGATCGCTTGCGGGAGCGAGGATCGGTTACTGTATCGCGAACCCCGACCTTATCGGCGTTATAGAAACGGTTCGTAACAGCATTAATTCATATACGAACAACAGACCCTCGATCGAGATTGGCGTTGCGTCGATCAAGGACGAGGAGTACTTCCGAGAGATGATCGCGAAGGTGGTTGCAACCCGAAAACGTCTTACGAGCGAACTTACGGAACTCGGGTTTCATGTACTTCCTTCGAGCGCGAACTTTGTGTTTGCGGAGCCTCCGAAATCCGTCACGGCTGCGGAGGTTTATGACAACCTTGTGAAAAAACACATCTATGTGCGCCACTTTAATATCCCGGGAATAGAGAATTATCTGAGAATTACGGTGGGAACGGATGTGCAGGTCGATATAATGCTTTCTGAAGTCAGAAAGATGCTCGGTAAATGAGTGATTTTGATTTTTGTGAATATAAATATGGTACGGAGCGCTTAAATCCGACAACCGAGTGATGGTAAACAATCGTTCAATTCACAAAATGTGGCATTAGAGAGTCTAATCACAAAAAATGAAAACAGAGGCTTGACATTTCCCATATACTTGGGTAAAATAACGTTTACAGATGAGTTTTTCGTGACGAGGATTATGCCTACGGGTTTTTCTGATAAAATATAAGGAGCGCTTTCTGAAACAGCTTCTTTGATAAGCCGGTACGCGGCTGTGTATTCGGCGGAAAAGGAAGTAAACACCGCTTCTTCAGAGGAGGATATGCTATGAAGATACTTATTGCCGAGGATGATTTCGCGAGCAGAAAATTCATGCTTCGTTTCCTTTCTAAATACGGCGAGTGTGACATTACTGTTGACGGTCTTGAGGCAGTGGACGCGTTCCTTATGGCACTTGAGGGTGGTGACGGGTACGACCTTGTCTGCCTTGACATTATGATGCCGGCTCTCGACGGCTATCAAACCCTGAAAGCCATTCGTGATATCGAGAAAGAAAAGGGTATCCCGGATGAAAAGAGGGCAAAGATCGTCATGACCACAGCCCTTAATGAAGGTCGTAACGTAACAAAGGCATTCGAGCTTGGTTGTGTGGCATATGCGGGCAAGCCGATCGATCAGGAGAAATTTGAGAATGTGCTCAGAAAGCTCGAACTCATCTAAGTAGGACTCGTCGGTTGGTTTTTCTTAAATATTTATTGCCTGATGGATGTTAATTATCAAAAAGAACTGGACAAAAAAATGAATGTTTGGAGGGATGACCGTGTGCATCCCTCTTTGTTGCTTCATAGCTGCTGCGCTCCTTGTAGCAGCTATTGCATTACTTATCTTGCCGATGTCTTTGATATCACGCTGTATTTTTATAATCCCAACATCACCGAAAAAAGCGAATACGACCACCGCTTGACCGAGCTTGTGCGTCTTGTCAGGGAGATGCCGCTTGCGCGTAAAATATATGTAGAACCCGGACCGTGGGAACCCGATCGCTTTTTTGAGATGGCGAAAGGGCTTGAAGATGCGCCTGAGCGGGGAGAGAGGTGTGTCAGGTGCTACGGCATGCGTCTCGAAGATACAGCGAGAGTGGCAAAGGATATGGGAGTGGATTTTTTTGCGACGACACTCACGTTGAGTCCGCTTAAGAATTCAAAAGTGATAAACGCGGCGGGAGAGATAATAGCCGAAAAAATAAAAAAGGGAACCAAGGGACTTGAAATATCGTCAAAGGACATATCCGAAAAGCTGACATCGGGAAAGTGGAACGTCGCGGATCTGAAGAATCCGGGGAACTATGAAAAGGGAGCTGCCGCATATCTCGATACGGACTTTAAGAAGAACGGCGGGTATCAGAGGTCGATAGAACTGTCGCATGAGTACGGGCTTTACCGTCAGAATTATTGCGGATGTCTGTATTCGAAAAATCGTCCGTCCGCTTGAAAAACGTCGCAAAACACGTCATTCGGATGGACTCGTTATACAGAAATCGGAGAGAGGGTGCAGCGCATGGATTGTATTCGGGTAATGAGAGAAAAAGAGGAACATGAGGTATTAAGTCCGTTCGCTTCGTTCAGCGACAGCTCAAAGGGTCGCGATCTGCCTGAAAAGGAATGTGATATCCGTACATGCTTTGAGCGTGACAGGGACCGCATCATCCATTCCAAGGCGTTTCGCAGGCTTTCCGGAAAAACGCAGGTTTTTCTGACTCCGCAGGGAGACCACTACAGGACACGCCTGACTCACACGCTTGAAGTGTCGCAGATAGCGAGAACCATCGCGAGAGCGCTGAAGCTCAACGAATCTCTCACCGAAGCGATAGCCCTCGGTCATGACCTCGGTCACACGCCTTTCGGGCATGCCGGAGAAAGAGCTCTCGACAATGCGACGAAGATCATAGGCTTTTCACATAATGAGCAGAGTCTCAGGGTGGTTGAACTTCTTGAAGAAAAAAACGGTCACGGACTTAATCTGACAAAGGAAGTCAGGGACGGCATTCTCAATCACCGCTCAGTCGGAGAACCTTCCACGCTTGAGGGCTGTGTTGTGCGCTACGCGGACAAGATTGCATATGTTAATCACGATATAGACGACGCCATTCGTGGGAACATAATAAAGGGAAGCGATATTCCGCGTGAATATGCCGGGATACTCGGAGAAACGCTGAGTGAGAGGCTCAATACGCTCATTCACGATATAGTGAAGACAAGCTTCGGAACAGACAGCGTGAGGATGTCGGAAGATGTGGGCAACGCTCTTACAGGCTTGAGAAAATTTATGTTCTCAAGCGTATATACAAGCCCTGTTGCAAAGGGTCAGGAAAAAAAGGCGGAGAGAATGGTCGAATTTCTCTTTGATTATTATAAGGAGAACAGTAACGAGCTCCCCGCGGACCTGAAGAAGCACATCGAGTTCGGTGACGGTACGGACGCAATGGACGATCATCTCTACAGCGAGATGGAGATGATCGGACGAAGGACGGAACGTGCGGTTTGCGATTATATCGCAGGTATGACGGACCGTTTTGCGGTATCGAGGTTTAATGATATTATGGTTCCGCAGGGGTGGAACGTTTATTAAAATCGTGATATAATCTACTCTAATCTGCTTGCCTGGGGAAATTTGGCCGGAGGGGGGATCGGATGCGCTACAGCGAAGAATTGATAGACCGGGTCAGAGAAGCAAATGACATCGTGGATGTTGTCTCTGCCTGCGTTCCTTTAAAGAAGCGCGGAGCCAATTATATCGGGCTTTGTCCCTTTCATTCCGAAAAAACGGGTTCCTTTAATGTGAATCCCGCAAGACAGATTTTTAAGTGCTTTGGTTGCGGTAAAGGTGGAAATGTATTCGGCTTTGTCATGGAATACGAAAATCTAACGTTCCCCGAGGCGGTGAAAATGCTGGCGGGACGCGCAGGGATAGAGCTTCCCGAAAACCCTGAGGATGATACTCCCGAAAAGAGGCTTGAGGCGGGTAGAAAAGAAAGAATACTTGCGGCGCTTAAGGATGCCGCGGGATTTTATTACAGAACACTTCGAAGCGAGGAAGGTCTGCAGGCTCAGAAATACCTTCTTGGAAGAGGACTTGACGAGGAAACGATCAACAGATTCGGTCTCGGATACGCGGGAAAAGGCGGAATGGATCTGTATAAAACGCTCAAGAGCCTTGGACATTCGGATGAAGCCCTCGAGGGAACCGGTCTCTTTAACGGAGAAAAAAGCGGAATGAGCGACCGTTTTTTCAACAGAGTGATCTTTCCGATCATGGACAGGTCGGGCAGGGTCATCGCATTTGGCGGACGATTGATGGGAACCGCTTCAAAGGCACCGAAATACCTGAATTCACCGGAAACTCCGGTATTCTTTAAAGGAAGCAATATATACGGACTTAACATCGCAAAGAGGACATCGAGCGATACGTACCTGCTGTGTGAGGGATATATGGACGTCATCGCCCTTCACAGAGCCGGTTTTGACAGTGCCGTGGCATCGCTCGGGACGGCGCTCACACCGATGCAGGCAAAAATTCTGAGACGTTTTACGGGGAGGGTGGCGCTCACATATGACAGCGATGCGGCAGGTCAGGCTGCCACGCTGAGGGCGATTCCGATCCTGAGAGGAGAGGGACTCGATGTGAGAGTTGTAAATCTTCTCCCGAAAAAGGATCCCGACGAATTTATCAAGGAATACGGAGCGGATGCCTACAGGGAAAGGCTTGAGAAGGCGGAAGCGGCGTTTTTCTTCGAAATGGAAGCGGGAAGAGCCGGTGTCAAGCCCGACGACCCGGTGCAGCTTACCGAATTTAATCTTATGCTGGCAAGATCCATCGCGAAATACCCCGAAGAGATGGTGCGTTACAGCTACATAAAAGCGAGCAGCGCGAAATACGGGATTGACGAGGCGATTCTTACGCGAGCGGTTAATGAAGAGGGTCTGAAGCTCGAAAAGGAGAGGGGAAAAGAGCTGCCGCCCGGAAATCCCGAGACCGCCTTTACCGGAGAAGCCGACCCGGGCACTTATACATCGGGACAGGCAAGACATCCCGTCAGGGAAGTAGCTCCGAAGGGAACGGTAAAGAGCGAGCACATGCTCATATCCTTACTGGCAACGCATCCCGAATTTATCGGTATTGTAAGAAACGAGCTTACGGAAAACGATCTGAAGGATGAGGCTGCGGTGGCACTGCTGAAATGCATATATACAAGATTTGACGGAGGCAGACCGGTCAATCCCGCAGTCCTTGCGGGGGACTTGTCCGATGCCGATTCTTCTTCGGCGGCAGCACGGATCCTCATGGGCGCCGACGAGGAAGACGTTATGGATGACAAAGGAAGAAAAAAAGCATTCTCCGACACACTGATCAATGTTCTGACCGAGAGTTTCAGGAGCAGAGCCAGGGAGGAACGTGTGGTGCCGAACCTCGCGCTTCACAGAAATAAACTTGAGGCGCTTCGCACGAGGATAATGAATTCGTGAAAACGACCGGATTCCAAAGGGATGCCGGCAGACCGAAGATCGCAGTCATAAACATAAAATTGCAGGTTAATACCCGACCGGGATATCTGATATTATCAAGATGCCGAAAAAAGACGATAATAAGAGAGGTTTGTTGAAACCCCAAAGGCGGCAGGACGTTGAAAGTGTCACTTATCGGAAGGAGGGTGTCCATATATTGAAAATAACAGATAAGAAAACGGAAAGGAAACCCAAAATGGAAGACACAAACAAAGTACCTTTCATGGAGAAGCTCAAGGAGCTTCTCGAATTCGCGCGTAAAAGGAAAAACGTGCTTGAATACCAGGAAGTTAATGACTTCTTCGCCGATTATGAGCTTGAACCCGAGAGAGTCGAGCATATTTATGAATATCTTGAAAACAACGGCGTGGATGTGCTTCGTGTTCCGACAGAGAATGACCCTCATGAAGAAATACTTGAGGAGATCGACGACGAAGTCCTTGAAGACGATGGGGAAGATATCGACCTGAGCGCCATCGATCTTACGATCCCCGAAGGCGTTTCGCTTGAGGATCCCGTAAGAATGTACTTAAAGGAGATCGGCAAGGTTCCGCTTCTTTCGGCAGAGGACGAGATTGAGCTTGCCAAGAGGATGGAAGCCGGAAACCGTGTCCGCGAGGATATTGAGCAGATAAAAAAGAAGAACGAGAGAGCCACATCGGCCGATCGTGAGAAGAATAACGCGAAGATCAAGAAGATCACAGCGGACAATGCTGAGATACTTACGCGTGCCGAGGAGGCAAAGAAGCGCCTTTCGGAGGCGAATCTGCGCCTCGTTGTCTCGATCGCCAAGCGTTATGTCGGCAGGGGAATGATGTTCCTTGACCTTATTCAGGAAGGTAATTTGGGACTTATAAAGGCTGTCGAAAAATTTGATTACAGAAAAGGGTACAAATTCAGTACATATGCGACATGGTGGATCCGTCAGGCCATTACCCGCGCGATTGCCGATCAGGCAAGGACGATCCGCATTCCTGTGCACATGGTTGAGACGATCAACAAGCTCATCCGCGTACAGAGACAGCTTCTTCAGGAGCTTGGTCGCGAACCTACCCCCGAAGAGGTTGCCAAGGAGATGAAGATGCCCATCGAGAGGGTTGCCGAGATTCAGAAAATCTCTCAGGAGCCTGTCTCGCTTGAAACACCTATCGGTGAGGAAGAGGATTCCCATCTCGGCGATTTTATTCAGGATGACAACGTGCCGGTTCCCGCTGATGCTGCGGCGTTTACACTTCTCAGAGAGGAACTTCTTAAGGTCCTCGGAACGCTCACCGACAGGGAGCAGAAGGTTCTGCGGCTCAGGTTCGGTCTCGATGACGGGAGAACGCGCACGCTTGAAGAAGTCGGCAAAGAATTCGCCGTTACACGTGAGCGTATCCGCCAGATTGAGGCGAAAGCTCTCAGAAAGCTCCGTCATCCCAGCAGAAGCAAGAAATTGAGGGATTTCCTTGACTGATAAAACAACAAAAACCCCGGGCAGAGTGAAACTGTCGTGCAGGCTGAAAACGGTAGCCGATATGTGCGGCAGCGGAATCCGGACGCTTGCGGATGTCGGATGCGATCACGGGTGGCTCGGCATCAGCCTCGCCCTTGAGGGGCGGGCGGACAAGGTGCTCGGCATGGATCTGAGAGAGGGTCCGCTTTCTCATGCGAGAAGTAACGCCGCACAGAGCGGACTGAGTTGTGAGCGATTTGAGACAAGGCTTTCGGACGGGCTTGATGCGCTGAAACCCGGCGAAGCGGATGTCATCGTGATTGCGGGAATCGGCGGAGTGCTTATGTGCAGGCTTATAACCCGCGGTCTTGAGGTGGCAAAAAAAGCAACAAGGCTCGTCCTATCACCGCAATCACACATTGAATCGGTGAGAGAGCTTCTGACAGCGGAAGGCTTTTTGACCATGGATGAGCGGATGTGCCGTGAAAGCGGTAAGTATTATACCGTGATGTGTGTGGTACATAGCAGTAATGTCGGAAAAAGCGGTGGGTCAGTTACGGATCCGGATGAAGGCGGGAGCCTGTTACCCGAAACCGGTAAAAATGCATATGAATTATCGGACGAAGAACTTTTCTTCGGACCGGTGCTCATAAAGAAGGGCGACCCTCTGCTTTTTGAATATGCCCGAGAAATGCGCGACAAGGCGAAAAAGCGCCTCCTTGAAATAAATATGAAAAGCGGACGCCCGGGAGGCGGTGCGAGCGCATCCGGAGAGGATGATTCTGCCGGCATTCCGACGCGCGTTCTTGATGCGCGACCCGGGATAGAGCCCGGAGCCGCCCATGAAGAAGGATACGATCCCGCGGAGTATTTTGAACGGATACTTGCGAGCGCCGGGCGGGTGTTGAATCGTTAAATTCCGGGGAAGATGTGCTCTCGCTTCGAGCGCATGTCCGACATTACGGGAATTATGATAATCACATCTAAAGTATAACGGCTGAGTTGTTAAAAACCGTTATACAAACAGAAGAAAGGGGACAGTATGGACAATAATTGCAAGGTCAAGGTCAGAGGAATGATCCTCGAATATGCTTCGGGAACGCCTTATAAAGATATTGCCGCCGATTTTGCGGCAGATATTGACGGAGACATTGTTTTGGCGCTTGTGGACGGAAGGCTTACCGAGCTTTCCAAGAAGGTCAGTGAAGACTGTGAGGTTGACTTTATCACCACTTCGTCAAAACCCGGCATGTCGACCTACAGGCGCGGCGTCGTTCTTCTTATGCTACGTGCGTTCACGAGAGTATTCGATGCCGGTCAGATCAGAAAAATCACTGTCGAGCATACCATCGGTCCCGCTCTTTTCTGCTCGATCGATGCGAAATTCAAGCTTACGGATGAATATATTAACGAAGTCAGAAAGGAAATGGACAGGCTGGTTGCGGCTGATGTACCCATTGAAAAACGTTCCGTTAAAACACGCGATGCGCGTCAGATGTTCGCCGAAGCAGGAATGACCGACAAGGAAAAGCTTCTCCGCTTCAGGCGTGTTTCGAATACGAATGTATATACACTCGACGGTTATACCGATTATTTCTACGGTTATATGCCGTCCTCGACGGGAATCCTTAAATACTATGAGCTTTCCATCTATAATGACGGCTTCATACTGAACCTTCCCGAAAAGAGCGCACCCACGGTGATTCCGCCTTTCAGGGATCAACCGAAGTTTTCGGAGATTCACAGGGCGAGCAATGAGTGGGGACGCATGCAGGGAATTCAGACGGTCGGCGACCTCAACGAGGCGATCGCTGCAGGCAGCCTTTCGGACCTTATTCTTGTGCAGGAGGCCGCACAGGAGCATAACATTGCCAAGATCGCAGAGCTGGTCAAGGCTCGCGAGGACACAAAATTCGTGATGATCGCGGGACCTTCTTCCTCGGGCAAAACAACCTTCTCTCACAGGCTTTCGATCCAGTTGCGTACGCTCGGGTTAAAGCCTCATCCCATCGCTCTTGATAATTACTTCAAGAACAGAGAGGACACACCTCTCAATGAGGACGGAAGCTACAACTTCGAATGCCTCGGTGCGATCGATGTGGAAGGCTTCAATAAAGACATGACAGATCTCTTAAACGGAAAAGAGGTCGACATGAGGGTGTTTAACTTCAAGAGCGGTCGTGCCGAATACAGGGGCAACATGCTTCATCTTGAAAAGGACGATGTGCTTGTTCTCGAAGGGATCCATGGTCTTAACGATGAGCTTTCGTACTCACTTCCCGTGGACAGTAAATTTAAGATCTATATATCAGCACTCACGCAGCTCAATATAGATGAGCATAACCGCATTCCGACCACTGACGGCCGTCTTATCCGCCGTATGGTGAGAGACGCGCGTACACGCGGAACGTGCGCAAGAGACACGATCGCGATGTGGCCGTCGGTTCGACGCGGCGAGGAAGAAAATATATTCCCGTTCCAGGAGCAGGCGGATGTCATGTTCAACTCGGCGCTCATTTATGAGCTTGCGGTTCTCAAACAGTCCGCAGAACCGTTGCTTTTCGGTATCAGCGAGGATGACCCGATGTACCTTGAAGCTAAGAGGCTTCTCAAGTTCCTCGACTACTTCATCGGAGTGAGCAGCGAGGAGATCCCGCACA
>JAEEIH010000025.1 GCA_016281275.1 Lachnospiraceae bacterium
GCGGAAGAGGAAGCACGCAGAGCTGCGGAAGAAGCTGAGCCTACACCCGAACCCACTCCTACTCCTACGCCCGAACCCTCACCTTCACCCTCGCCTGAACCCACAGCAGAGCCCACGGCAGAACCGACTGCAGAGCCCACTGCAGAGCCCACGGCAGAACCGACTGCAGAGCCCACGGCAGAACCGACTGCAGAGCCCACTGCAGAGCCCACTGCAGAACCGACTGCAGAGCCCACTGCAGAACCGACGGGTCAGCCTGCTCCGACCCATACAGTAAGCTATTCTCCGACTTTATCATGGTCATATACGGGAAACACATCCTCCGGCACTTCGGATTCGAATGTTGAATGGACAGTTTCACTGCGCTTTATCGATTCTTCGAGTGAATCGGAGGTTTCACCCGACCTTCTGCCGAAAACAGCCGGCACGAGGCTCCCGGGAGAAGATGCTCCTATTATGGTTGAAATAAATGTTTCGGAGGATTGCCCGGATATTTACGGATATGAATTCACGGGTTGGTATACCGATTCCGATTTCACGGAGTCGAGCAGAGTAGAGACGATTCCGTCCTCGCTGACGGGCGACATCGTGCTCTACCCCGGAGTAAGGCAGTACACAAAGATCAGAGTGGAATACAAGTCTTTATCAAGTACGTTTTCCATAAATGGGGAAAATGTGACCGTTCCGCTGAATGTCAGCGCAGAAGACCTTCCTGTGTTATTTGATCCCGGGACGTCATTACCGGGAGGAACAAGTATCGGGGTTGACCCGTCTTATGCGAATGTCTATGAATTTGTCGGATGGTTTACGTCCGAAAATCAGGCAAAGCATCCTTCTGAATATGAGCCCATTACCGCTGTACCCGAAACATCTTCATCTACGATCGGGCTTTGGCCGGGCATCAAGTTAAGGACATATACAGTCACGATCACAAATCTGTTCACAAGAGCGGGAGAGGTGTACATCCCGGGCAATCACACGGACGGAGTACCCGGTTCGGACGGAATTACATATACGTATGATACAAGCGGTGGCGGAAACAGAATAATCATAAGCGGCGTTCCCTATGATTATGAGCTTCCTTTGCCGGTTTCGATTGATAACGTAGGTGATAATGTTTTTAATACGAATAATAAAACTGCGATATCGAACTCAAGAATGTTTGTAAAGGGTTATGATCTGCACGATGAGATGCTCATGAATGAAGATGACTGGAATGATCTGATCGAGCCGACCTATCTTGGTGTCGGATCGTCCGACGATCTCGGTCTTTCAGACATCATGGCTGAGTATTATGACGGTACCGAAGATGAATATGAAGAGAATATAATAGATACGGGTAAGTTCATTCCGGGAGCCGGAACGTCTGAATATGGAGAAAACAGTTTTTCGGGGATCAAAAAAACGATCACCGAAGATTGCAATCTGTACCTGTATTTCGGCATCCCTGTGTGCCTTTCTGTCGATTTGAGAGAAGAATACTTTGACAGTATGCAATTTTCCTACAGTAACGGAACAACCAAGTCGCTTACCGGCATTATAAATCCGGATAATCAGCAAAGCGGCAATTTTGTGAGCGGTTATGTTGATCTCGGAGACGGAACAAAGTGGTATATGGTACTCGAAAACAATTGTATCAAGGCTGTCACGTACTATTTCGGAAAACGTCTCGACATACCGCAGGTATCATTGTCCGACATGCCGTCTCAAAAAGATTTTTTAAAAATGCTTTACATGGTCAAGCAAATTGGCTATCCCGAATTCCCTGCTTATCCGAGATATAGAGGGGAAACATTCCGTGATTATGCGAGTCTGCTCGGAGACGCTGTGGACGGTACCGACCCCTTACCCGATCTGATCGATGGTAAAGTCTGGTATTCGAAGCTGAAATACAATATTGTATTAACGGATTGCGCCGTACTCGATCTCTCGGAATCCGGGGTTAACGCGATGTACGAAAAAAGCTATAACACCATCAGAAACTCGGATCTTGAGGCGGCGGATAAAATCAAGCTGGGCGCGGAACCGCACGGAGGATCCGGTCAAGGCTACTTCCAGCTTCCGAGAGTTTGGGATGATACCGATGAATCCGATGATTATTGGGATTACTATCCGTACAAAAAGAAATCCCATAGTCAATTCGCTAAATACTTTATCGGTTCCCACGTGGAAAATGATGATGAAATACCGATGGATTATCACGTTCCGGTCTACATTCGTAAGAGCGGATACAAGGTTATAGGTTACAGACTCAGTTATACACCGAAACCCACGAGCGACTATCCGGATCCGGAGCAGATTGTAGAAACGTTGCTATTCTCTGAGTCAAATAATTTATCAGTATATTTTGAATTGAATACGACGGAACAAGGCGGTACGTTATATTATCAAGGCGAAGAACTGCCTGTCGATAATCTTGTCATAAAACCTGTGTTTGTCTTTGAACAGCCGTTTACAACCGCAGTAATGCGAAGAGAAAACGGAATTGCGAGAAACACATCGACTAATCCGTCAAACGATAAGTGGGCATATCCATATTATGTTACCGTGTTGGAAGGTCCCGGTCTTATACCCGATGAAAGCGGGGAGCCTTTTGTTACCGAGATAGTTACATCCACACTTTACGCGCTTGATTCCTCAGGGCATGAGGATTTTAGGCTGATACCGAAGCTTCGCTGGAATTCTGAGGGCGAGAGGTATGATATGATTGTTACTACGGAGTCGGGTGTAGAAGAGGTAACCGCGCATTACACACCGGTGAACGGAAGGATAGAAATACCGTGGAGCGATATTCGTGATGAAGATTCGCTCATATATGGTAATCCTTACGGTTTCTATAGAGGAGCCGGATTCAAAGATGAAACAAACGGTATGTCGGAGTCTCTTTATGGTGTGTATTTCAGATCGTCAATGTTTGAAGATTTTGATTCGCCGATTCTGAGATTGAAACCGGAAGACGCAGAGCCTGTGGGAGAAGAAGCATGGCAGATATTCCCTCTTGATATACCTGACGGTTCTGACAGGCTTTATACGGCAGTTTTGACCCAAGATCCTCTTCTTGGAGCGAACAGCGATCCGTTTTTAATTGCCGTAATCAATGAAAATACGGATACATTTACCGAGAAAGGGGCATTCCTGAAGACTGTCAGCGGAATGACCGATCTGAAACAGGTATGGTTCGGCGGTAAGCTGTATGCGAACGAAGGTTATACGGTTTCAATGTCTCCTGTTCTCATCACGAGAGAAACAACGGGATTGGCGGGAGAGATCATACACGGAAACGATGCGAAAGGTTCGGGATTACTGAGGTTTGAGCCTATAAACAGGATGTACGTGAATAATTCCGATGCCAAAGCGTATCCTACCGCTGATTACGAACTTAATAACGGAACGATCAGTCGTAAAAATGAGACGGGTGAACCTTATACTTTGGCCTCAACAATGTATGATATTAACGTGGCAAGCAGTTCCGTGCTTCCGGAAGATTGGTATATAATCAAAGTTCAAGATGTGGACTGCTACGTATATGCAGGTGACGGAGAGATAGACGGAAAAGCAGAGATTGAGCTTTGCACCAGGTCGAACGGTTGAGTGTGAGCATGGTCCCTTGGGGACCATGCTCTGTTATCGAAGGGAGAAATCATGAAACTTGTTGATTTGAAATGCCCCAACTGCAACAGCACGCTCACGCAAGAGGGGGAGAAGCTTGTGTGTCCTTCGTGCGGGGCGGTTTTTGCGATAGATTACGACGAATCCGACGTTGAGCACGAGCGAATCAGGACCGAGGCTGAGCTCGAGGAAAAGCGGCAAGCACATGAGAAGGAGATGCTTGAACGTGAATTCGAGCTTCGCGAACAGTCGGAGATAAAAGCTGAAAACAAGAAGGATGGGAGCGGGCATAAGTTCGTCAACGGTAAAGTCGGATGGGCCATTTTGATCGCGTTCATCGTGGTCGGTTGTATTTCTTCGTTTGTTGCTACCCGTCAGTTACAAAAACGGCACGACACCGCGTCGCAGACAGAGCAGGAAAATAAACCGGCGCCCTCGCCGAAGCCGATCGCCGCGCCCACTCCGGCGCTGAACTATTCGGTGACACCGGAGGACATTGAGGCGAAGCTTGATGATTTCATCGAATCCGGCAAAAACGTGCAGATGAATGATAAAGAATGTAACGATTGGGACGGTAACGGTCCTATGTATGCATATACAAAAAAGTCGGTGGAATTCCTCGATGCATATATAGTAAACGATATCCCCGATACTGTTCCACTGAAATCAAACAGACTCGTGATCACATACAGGATTGTCTGGGAAAGCGATACAGGGGATGAAAAAACCTGCTTCGACGCCGTGTATTTTGAAGGACTGAAGGTAAACCAAAGCGGTGGGATCATAAGCGATTTCTCCGCAAAAACGATCTTCAGGAGTCAGGCCGGCTGGGGCTGGCCGTTTGCCAAGTCCTTTGAGGACTACGACCAGTGCTACCGCGAGAACGTGACCGCGCTCGGCGGCACGGTGACTGCGGTCGTGAAGACCGATAACGCATATGTGGTTGAACAAGCAGCTTCCGTAAACGAGAGTCCCGCAAAGCGACTGTCAGACGAAGAATGGTCATCGGTAAATGATGCGCTCTCCGCCTACAGCCCCGGGTATTACGATTTCGCGTTAAAGCTTTTAAATTCTTGCAGAAAATCCGGGGGGAAAACCGAAAGCCTGCTTGTGTCACCTTTTTCCATGTTCGTCGCACTCGCGATGACTTCCGGTGGGGCCGTCGATGAGACACTTGCCGAGATGGAAAGTGTGCTCGGCATGTCCGTGAACGACATGAAGAAATTTCTTTCGGCATGGTTCATGGCTGACGGGCATTATAGGGCTTTGGACAAACAAAGAGCCTTTGAGTTGAAGGACTGCCCGATACCCGTGTGCAAAATGTCGGATTCGATCTGGATCAATGATGAATCAGGAATACAGGTCAATGACGATTTTATTGATGTGACAAAAGATACTTATTATGCGGAAGTATTTTCGGCTGCGTTTGACGATGCCCTGAAAGACAGAGTCAACAAGTGGGTTGCCGATAATACGGACGACAAGATTAAGAGCATCCTTTCGGAAACTCCCCAAGGGCTGATGCTCCTGATCAATACACTTCTTTTTGAAGATACATGGAGATCGAAGTATCCCGAACATGCGACGACAAAAGATGTATTCACGAATTCGGGAGGCGAAGAGAGTGAGATCTCCTTTATGAAAGGATCGGCGGACCGTTATCTCGAGGACGAGCTTTCCACAGGCATGAAAAAGTCCTACCTGACGGGAAGATTTTCATTTGCGGCGATTCTTCCGAACGAAGGAGTTTCGGTCGATGAATTACTTGAGGGTCTGACGCCGGAGCGGTTTCAAAGGCTTGTTTTTGATAAATCGCAACAGAATTGCATCGTTACCAATCAAATGCCGAAATTCTCATATGACAGTTCGTTTATGATGAAGGATTTATTGATCGAGCTTGGAATGCCGAGCGCATTTGACTCGTCGAAAGCGGATTTCTCCGGAATAGGAGATTATCCGCTTGGAAACATATACATTGATGAAGTGCTGCATAAAACTCACATTGATCTTGATGAGGAGGGTACCGCGGCTGCGGCAGCAACCGTGATAGTGATGAGCGGAATGGGAGGCATATCCAATCCGGAAACAAGGGAGATCATCTTTGACAGACCGTTTGTGTACATGATCATCGATGAAATGACGCAGCTTCCGATGTTTATGGGAGTGTTTGAGGGATGAGCGGCGCGGAACAAAATGTGAAATAATGTGTTGGACTTTTTTTCCCCGGAATGTGATATAATATTGAAAATGTGAAACAAAGAGGGATGCATGGTCTGATACTTCGTTGAAGATTTGGCAAGGAATCAGAGCATCGTTTTGTCACCGTGAAAACGCAAAATACATCTCCACGGCGACATTGACAACAGACTGTAAAGCAATAAACGTATTGAACGGAGGAGATTCAAAATGAAATATTCAGTCAGAAGAAAATTGATTTCAAAACTTTTGGCATTTATGCTCGGTTTGGCACTTGTTGTGCCTGCCACCGGTGTAGATAATGCATATGCCGCAGATCCCGGGGTAGGCGCGGAGGTCAGTGCCGACGTAAATACTGCGACAAAACAGGATAAGCCGAAGTCATTTAAATCGGCTATTGAGCCCTGGTATATCACCAAGTACGGAAATGTCGGAATTAAGGTCACCCCTGAGGAATTTATTGCAGCCGGCTACAAATTCGGTGACATTGTTAAAGTGAAGTTCCTTGGAAAGTCGGTGACTATGCCTTTTGTGAGCAATTTCTCGGATGTTGATTCCGGAAAGGCCGCATTGTTCGCGCTCGACGGACAGGAATATCTCTTTGTGGCCATAAACATGGGTGATTTTGCCACATCAAACGGCATCGCAACCAAGACTGTGAAGGAAGACGGATCGTTTGAATGGAACTGGGCTGAGGGTGTCGAAGAACCCGTGACATTCAAGATTTCGCTGAAGAAAGCGGGCGGCTACTACAATGAATATCTCATCCGTCAGCTTTCCTTGACAAACGAGAGAGCGGATTATGCGGATCTTTCCGACGAGGAGTTCGCAAACTTCCGTGAAGTGAAGACAACAGGGATGGGCAAGGGCGTACTATATCGCACATCTTCGCCGATCAATCCCAAAGACAACAGAAATACATATGCGGACGCAGCCATTAAAAAAGCGGGCGTTACAGTTGCGATGAACATGGCTGACGATGCCGAGACGGCTGCGAACTATGAAGGCTTCGACAAAACATATTATTCGACGATAAAATTTATCCCTCTTAATATGACGGCCGATTATGCCTCCGACGACTTTAAGACAAAACTCGCGGAAGGATTCCGCTTTATCGCCGAGAATCCCGGTGTTTATGCGATACATTGCACGGAGGGCAGAGACCGAGCGGGATTCGCTGTTGCGATCCTCGAGTGCCTGATGGGTGCAACTTACGAAGAAGTAGCGGATGACTACATGGTCTCCTTCTACAACATGTTCGGCGTAACGAAGGACGACGAGCGCTATGAGCCGATACTTTCGGGAAACCTTGCGAAGACACTTAAGTCTGCATTTACATTCACAAAGAAGGATAAGAAACGCGAGCTGTCGGACATGAATCTTGCATCATATGCGAAGAAGTACCTTAAGTCGATAGGACTCACAAGTAAGGAAATCAAGAAGATTAAGAAAAACCTTGCATAAGTAAATATTTAGAAAGTACCAAGGGGATGGTCCCTTGGGGACGGGGGACCATTTTTTTTGCCCTTTTTGCCGTCTAAACAAGAATTTCTATTGACTTTTACTTAAAATCTAATTAAAATTCATGTAAAATTTACCTAATTAAGCTTCATAACACAAACTAAATCTGAGTAAGAAACACAGTTATGTCTGATCAGGAAACAGAACAGGAGCGGATCATGAAGCAGATGCTTGAGGA
>JAEEIH010000026.1 GCA_016281275.1 Lachnospiraceae bacterium
CTCTGTTAAAACTTGTTAAGTTTTCTACTGTAACTATCCTGTCTGCTGCAATTTCAAATTTACTGATGCATCCGAGCGCTCCGGATACGATTGCCATCGGTGTCACAGTACCGAGTTCCATTATTCTGTTATCACCGAAGACTATCCTTCCATCCCCTTTGAGGAAGATATATGTAGGATTCGCAACCACATTATATTCTGCCAAAACAGCATGTCCCGCCTCTTTATCACCGGGGTATTCCTCAATGATTTCGTCAAAATCACCATGTTTTTTCAGAATTGAGATAACCTTATTGCGATATTCCTTTTCAAATATCTTTGTATTTCCAAATAATTCTATCGATAGTTCCCTTTCAAGAATTTCTTCCGTGATATCTGAAATATAGGTGAGAATTTTAATTATCGATTCGGATACTTCCGTGTTATATTCCGGCTTTTTGCCGTTTTTGATCCGCTCTATCTGTTCCGAGCAAAAAGAGAGTAAGACCTTATTCTTCATGCTCTCTGTCAAAGCCGACTCAAACATTTGAATCTGCTTTCTCTCAATGTCCGCGAGTTCGGTCCTGCCAAGCAGAGCATAACATGCTTGCACAGAATCATCTTCAAGTATTATCGATTTAATGATTCCGTTTTTTCGTACACATCTGACAAATCCGGTGTTCTCAAGTATTTTCAGTTCTCTTTCGAAATCCCCCTGTTCGTCAAGATCTGCATAATCTGAGTCATAATCCCTGTAGAAATCGGAAGGCATAACCCTAAATGATTGTTTTATCTGATTCTTATTACGATAAGTTCTGCTGTCTTCATATTTGTCGATCAGTTTACTCAAAATCGCTTTTTGACGCTTGTTTAATTCTATCATTTAATACTCCGTTTCAATGTTTTTTATAAGACCTTCTACCGCGAAACTCTGTTTTCCCTTAGACACAAGCGTAACCGTGGTATCTATATGAGATCCTATACTTCCTATCTTATCCGGAGGAGCGGCATAAATAACTTGAAAGTCGTTTGTTTCAAGATAGTCTACCATCTGTTCGATTCTTTCCCTTGAAAGCGCAGAAAAAGCTTCATCGATAAAAGCCAGTCTGGCGCTGCTGCGATCCTTTGGATATAGCTGCAAAAGACTCGCCGCAAGTATAATGAAATACGGTGTTTGTTTCTCTCCATTACTTGCAGAGCCTTGTTTTTTTGACAGTGCCGCCTCTATCCTGTCATCACCTTGTCTGCTTATGATCTTCATGTCATAAACAAAGTATTTTCGGTAATCCGTGTACTCAGACTCATCTTCTTCATTAAGGACTATATCAATAAAGTCTTTTATCGTTTGTTCACTCTCTTCATCCTCTTTTATGGAGTTCAAATAGTATTCCGGATTGTCCAAATACTTATGCATCTGACCGCATATCCGGAAGAAAAGTGCTTTCCCCTCAGAATCAAACCTTTCCTTCATTTCAAACTGATAAATATCATTTCCAAAAGGTCGTCCTTTAAGCTCTCTGTTTATCTTTGCTATTTCTTCTTTCGCGCTGCTTATTGCCTCATTGATCTCTGCCACAAAATCGCCGACAAATGCACTCTGCAGCCTTTCGCCCTGTTTTTCAAGCCTTTGCTTCGCTTCCTCGATCCGAACATTTGCCAGATTTCGATATTGTTCTCTGTAGTAGCCTATAAACGAAACGCCTCTCATCTGTGTGTCTGTTCCGTTTATTCTACAGTACTGCAAATGCGCATCCTCAAGTGTTCTCTTAGCACTCTCAAGATTTGCCTCCCAATCTTTAACCGTTTTGGGAGTGATAACCGTATTCCTCTTCTTTATTTGTTGTTCATACATATCGATCACAGGTGCTTTAAGATCCGGCATTTCTTTACAGTCACGTTCAAAATCAGCCTCTGCGTTTGAAGCTTCCTCCTTGTCAACCTCGATCTCGTTTTCAAGCTTTGCTATCTCTATTTTACACCCTCCGATCGATTCGCTTAACTGTCCCCGTTCGCTGTCAATTCTTTTGCAAACCTCGCGTGCCCTGTTACTTTCCTCAAGTATAGCCATGAATCCCGGATCTTTCCTGTATCTTTCTTTTTCAAGCTGAGCTTTCTTAAGTTCTCCTCTGAGCCTTCCTACTTCGTTTACAGCTTCAAAGTCATAATCATCCTGCCTGAGCGTCATTTCTGTCAGATACGACATTTCTTCATCGAGACGGTTGATCTCTGTTTTTTCTTTTTCTATCCGTTCCTCTGCTTCCGCGATCTCTTTTTTCACTTTTTCAAGCTGCAACTTTACGGCATCCTGCCCAATAAACAATCCGGTTCTGTTGATCTCCATTTTCCCGACAGCATAACTCTTTGCAAGCATTCCGTTTGCCATCAATGCACCTCTCGGGTTATCATGGAGTTCATCAACGCTTTCACAGAGTCTTATTCCGTTAAGGAGGAAGTTGGCATACATTCTTGCTGTGGTATTTATGATCTCAAGCTGTTCAGCAGCCGAGCCCGGAACAATCTCGGTTTCTTCAAGTCTGTCGCCGATCACCACTTTCCCCTTAAGTGCAGGATTATCATTCAAAATCTGTAAAACGATGGCGGTATGCTTCGGATCGACGATAATATTAAATCTCTTTCCTCCCAAAAATGTTTCTATCGCTCTTCGCCATTTTTTATCCTTTACATCGTTTATCAGTTCAACGAAGAATTTAATCTCCGTCTCAATCTTCCGTTTGCCAAGCTCTGCTTTGATAAAGCTTTTTGTTCTCTCAAAATCCCTATCAAATACCAGTCTATTTCCCTCAAGCTGCTTTTTGTTCACGAGCAATTCGCCAAGCGCTTCTTTCTCTTTTACGGTCTTAAATGTCCGTTCCGCTTTTTCCGTGTTTTTCCTGTCAACAAGACATTTTATCTTATTTGACAAAGCATATACAGCGCTAATCTTAGATGTCGGGTTTCCCTCTTCTGAGAGAGTACCGAGAGCTTGCATATCGGCATTATCACATCCGAGTTCTTCCCGAAAGCGATCGAGTATCTTTCCTATCCATGACTGCAACTGTTCAAGCTTTCTTATATTTTTTTCTCCTGCCTCGATAGAGTTTGCAAGCTCACCGATTCTTTCATCACATCTGTCTATAACATCCGTAATATTCCTGAACTCGTTGCTGTTACTCAATTCTTCAAGCTTCCGCCTTGCAATTTCCAGTTCTCTGTCTTTTCTGTTTTTTTGTTCTTCAAAATGATCAAGAGATGCTTCCTCCTGTCCTTTCCGAAGAATAAGGTCAGCAATATGCGAAACAAGACTCTGCCATTTCTGATATTCAAGAAGCAGCCTGCGTTTATGGTATTCCTCAAATCTCTCTTCGTACTCCGATGCACATTCTTCGATATGCTCAAGCACCTTTTTGCTTTCGAGCATATCGTCATATGACTGACGTATTTCTTCGTAATTATTTCTCTGCTCTTTCAGATCGGCGAGCGACGACATTTCTCCCGGCTCAAGTACACATTCCTGAATAAACCTGTCAATGTTTTTTTGCGGATCAAAGGCTAGCATTTTTATAAGCTTCGATCTGTACTGCGCAACACTACACCTAAGTCCGAGAGCCTGAAGCACCTGTTTGGTGCCTTTTTCCATGCCCATATATTCCTTGTTGCTGATACGGCGCCCCTTAACGGTGATTTCTCCCTTGGGGAAGACCTTATTTTTACCGTCCTTTTCATCACAAAACACGATGTCCCCAAAAGAAGCGTCTTTCGCAATATACCAATAAGAACTTGATTTTGTATCGTCCTTACGGAATTCGATTGCAACAAACACCACCATGAAAGAATTCTCTACCGGCGAAAAAAATTCCATTGCCAAATAACTGACCACATCATCTTTTCCGCGCAAAAACCTTCCGTCTCCCTCGCTGCGTGTATCCCCTTTTACATATGCAACAACGCTTCTGTCTTTGTCTTTGGCTGCTATGTTAAAATGTGTATTTCCCGTCAACAGATAAGTTATCGCATCAAGTACTGTGGATTTGCCTGTTCCGTTGTTTCCTGTGATCAGCGACGAACCTTCTATCCTGATTTTCACATTGGCAAATCTGGACCAGTTTATAAGATACAGTCCCGTAGCCACCTTACGATTACTCTTCATAGTCGGAGTCCTCCCCGTCTTCATCTTCGTCTTTCCCCACCCTCGGAGACAAAACTTTCTTTGAAGCTTCTTCTACAAAATTTTTGAATTCAACACTGTCTAGCGTAAACTGAATTGAAGGATAAATCTTAATATTACAATCGGGCTCCCCAATCTTTCCGGACACTTCAAGAAGGTTGAAGCGTGTGAAGAGTTTCAAAATATCTGTCATAAGAGTTTTTCCGTCAAAATCGTCTCTGAATCCGAACTTCTCAAGCTCCTGTTTCAGATCGAGCATGGTGATTATGATCCCCTTGGAAAGATTGCCCCTTCGTATTCTGTCAACATATATGGTCCACAAACAACACAAAACAACAGTTTCGGCTTTTCTGAGTCTCAATCTGTTGGCACGGATTCTGCCTGACTCCGATGCCTCTCCCAGATTTGCCAACATGGCAACTCCGTTATCCCTGTCAAGGATCACGTCAAAGCCCATTATGCCGAAGTACTCGCTCAGTGTGTCCTCATTTCTGGCGATAAACGCATATAGTTTTTTATTGTCATCATCCTTTTCCTTAACAACAAATGTCGTTTTCAAAAGTCTTCTGCAGGTCCTCTGAAAGACTTCCTTCTCTCCTGTTGTAAACATTTCCCACGCTGCTTCAAATCCCACTTTTTTATCTCCTCACGGGTTATTTTTTCTTTTCAATGAAAACCTTCTGAGAATCATATTGTCACATTCAATGTACCCTTCTCCGGGCGACACCTCAAATCCGATATCCTCACAATACGCTACGGCCGATATATCAGAAAGAAGCTCCTCCTTGCTTGACATAGGTAGCCGGGACGAATCAATAATGTCTTCGCTCCCAAAAACGTTTTCAAGATACAGCTTCATTCGCTTCTTTGAGTACGGATTGAAGGCTTCTCTCTCTATCTCTGCCAATGCCTCATCTTTTTCCTTCTGCGTAAGCGTTTCCGTGTCGAGAGTAATCGACTTTTTTATTGTTCCCGAACATCTTGGGCTCCAAAGTGATTCTTTGTCTATGAATTCATACTTGTCAATTCTGAAAAGTTTCATCATGTCTTCCGAAAGATCATCAAGCAAATTTCCCTCGTCAATACTCTTTCTCAATATTTTAAGCACCTGCTCTACATTTCCCTGGGCGTCTTTTCCGCTGTTACGAATAAAGCGTATCCTGCCGACAGCGATGTGGATGTGCATATTGATCTTATGCTTTATATCACGCATTATCCTGTCGTAATCCTCATTAAGGAACACCTTTGTATTCTCTACCATATCCGCAACTGTCTCTCCGGCTTCATCCTCACTAAGATTCTCTTCGATTGCACATCCCTGTATGATCAGTTCATGAACCTTCGGATTATTAACGATTTCGTCAAGCTTTTTTCGAATAAAGCTTCGGTACATGTGTATATTGTGTTGTTTTGTGAGACGAGCATACTCTCTGATAAAATCTCCGTCACAATATTCCATCAGGTGATCTGTCAGAGTCTCAAGAGATGTCTCCTTTGTAATCTCCTCGATTCTTTTGCGAATAAAAGTCGAAAGACGTTTCAACGATTTAGCAAGTGCTTTTGCATTGTTATATACGGTTTTAACTGCGCAGGCATAAGGATCCGATTTCCATTGGTCCGAATTGGTAAGAGTGTTATAGATATTGTAGATGTATGCCGAATACTCAACTTTCTCAGGTTTTTCCAAATTTATCAAAAATTCGCAAAGTGCAACCCCCGGCTCGGTCATGACAATGTATTTTTCATAGGTCGCGTCATCGATTTCTTCAGTAAGCCAACCGCATTCCGGATCCGAAAACTTTCTGATAATGTTATTCGCTGCGTCCGTGCTTTTTTCGTCCGACTCTTCCTCGGAGAAATGGAGATTATTCTCGCTGATATATAACGCCACAGCATCACGAAGCTGCTTTCTGCTGATGCGGTAAGACACTTCTAAATCATACTGCGAATATATCTCCAGAAGACATCCTGCATTGTTCACATTGTCGCTCCCACCGGAAAGGAGGTTAAAAAATCCCGACGGAATTCTTTCAAATATATTCGTTTTCAAACAATTGCCTCTCTTTTTCCGTTCATTACTCTCAAACTGACCGCACAACAGGTTTCTTTTTCGTAAAACATTATTTCATCCTCCGATTCGATAGGTTACTTTTTTAGTAAATCATTATTCCACCATCCATCCCGAGAGGTTTCTTTCTTTCGACTCGAAGTTTGCTCCGATCTTGAATACCGTTCGTTTGTCAGCGGCATAAGTCTTCGCATATCCCTGCTCTTCTATCTGAGCAAGCGCTTCTTCGGCACTCTTGTCGCGTTTAAACTCAAAGATATATACATAATCTGAAGTTTCAACGACACAGTCTGCTCTTCCCTTCGCGTTATGTACTTCAGCGTGAACGTACTGTCCGAGTAACATAAACGTTATGTAGATCACGTTCTGGAAGTTCTGCTCGACTACCTTTTCGTCATCGGGGTACGGGATCCGGGCAAAGAGCTCAACCAATCGATCCCTGATCCCGTCGGTGTTGCCGAAGAACAGATCGCCGACAAACTTTCTGATGTCAAGCGGGTTAGGTTCGTTTTCTGCGCAAAGATAAAGCGGAGCCAGACTCTCCAAAAAACCATTCTTAACTTCTTCATTCGGATAGCCGAGTTTAAAGCTCCTGAAAAGACTGTCGTAGCCCTTTATCGTGAGATAACCTGTTTGATAGAACAACGGGATCGGGTTCGGATTTTCGATACGATAATCAGTGAGTGCTGATTCGTTTTCATAGCAGTCTTCACCCGTAAACTGTTTCGCATCGACTTCGGATTTTTTAAGCTTTTCGATCAGGAAAGTCGGTGTTCCGGTAGAGAACCAGTACATGCCGAAATCTTTTTTCCAAAACGCATTAAGCAAACTGAACGGATTATACACTCCTTCGGTGTCATGGCCGAAATGGTATCCGTCATACATTCCTTTGAGTTTTGCAATACATTCCTCATATGATATCTGCTGTTTTTCGGAAAGTGCACGAATTTCCGGCTCGAAACAATCTATCATTTCCGATTCCGTAATCCCACAGATTCCACACAGTTCCCTGTCTAGCGAAATATCGTTAAGTTGATTGAGGTCACTGAAGATACTGACCTTTGAAAACTTAGTAACTCCGGTCAGAAATACAAATTTAAGATATCTGTCATAACTCTTCAAGGTACTGAAAAAACCTTTGAATACAGCCTTGTTATGCTCCGTTCTTTCCGGGTCTACCGCTTCAAGGAGAGGCTTGTCATATTCATCAACAAGTACTACGGCATTCTTCCCCGTCTGTTTCGTTGCCATAACAAGGAGTTTCTGGAATCTCTCTTCAAGCGGGCAGTCCTTGTAATCCTCACCGTATATGCTCTCCCACTCTGTGAGATGTGACACAAGAACCTCTTCAAGCGCTGTATCCGTTCTGTAATTCTTTTTGTTGAAATCAAAATAAAACACGGGGTATTTCTGCCACGAATCCGGCCCGTCACCTTCAAGCTCTTCGATTTTCAGTCCTTTGAACAGTTCTTTCTGTCCTTCAAAATATGTCCTGAATGTAGAAAGAAGGAGTGACTTGCCAAAGCGTCTGGGGCGACTGAGGAAATACTGTTTTCCTGTATTGATCAGCCTGTAGACATAATCGGTTTTATCAACATAGAGATACGAGTCTTTCCGAAGGCTCTCAAAATCCTGTATCCCGATAGGTAACTTTCTGATCATCTCTTCCATCGCCTGACCCGCGCTCCTTTCGACAAAAATCCCCTCATCAATACTGCTTTCTTTGAACATTTTACAGTATCGGTGAGGGGAATGCAATCTTTCGGGTTCATAAATGATCATGGCACAGTTAGTAACCTGATGCACTTATTCTTAGTATTCAAATTCTATTTTTCCATTTTCGTCCAAATACATTTTCAGATTCCCGTTTTCATCATAATAACGACCATACTCATCAAATGTTGCATCAATCCATTCGCCGGACGTGATATCTTTACAAAACACCCTTATCACTCTTCTGTTTTCGTCAAATTCAATGATACCGCCATCATTCTGTAAGAATCTTCTCAGATGTCCGCATTCGTCATATTCCATACTGCTACCATTGGAGCATGTACGCCTCTTTAGTATTCCGTTTTCATATTCGTTTTCCTCATATGAACCATCAATTCTACTTGTTTCTCTGATAAGGAGTCCTTCTTCATTGTACTCAAATATTGAAGAGTCAGTCGTAAGCTTTTTCCACTGTCCATTTTCGTAGAATTCTTTAACATCACCGTACCACCCGTCGATTTCCCTTAAAAGGATCCCGTTTTCATCATATTCACTGGTTACTATATCTGAGTCGATCCATTTTCTGAGTATCCCGTTCTCATCGTACTCTTTAATATCCCCATCCGGTTCTGTTACTTTTTTTATTGCTCCGCTATCATAATATTCGTATACTGTTAAATGATCATAGTCATATTCAGAAAAACTATCATAATAAAGAGTAACGCTTGTAATCAGAGGCAGAGAATAGCTACTTTCATTCTTAGGTGCTTTCAAAACACATCCTTTAGTCGCATCCATTAGATAATACTTTCCGTCTTCCAGTTGTATCATATTCCACCTATGTATATGTACTCCGCTCCCGTTATCATAAGATCCCACACAATACACACAAGGAATATCCAAGACTGACATGAATTCGTAAAAAAGTAACGAGTAATCCCATGACTTTCTTTCATAAAACTCTTCTTCGACCGTTCGTCCTTCGTATAAATCATCAAAAGATATACATTTACGTATCCAATCATAAACCGCCAATATTTTCTTTACGTTATTCATGTAAGGTTTAATTATGCAGTTGTTTAATGTATCCTGCAGATCGCTTCTGAATTGTATGTATTTTTTTTCATCATTTACTTCTTCAGAATCATACTTAGACTCCTCAATATCATAAATGTACGTTACTCCCTCCTGGAACGGGTTTTCATCTTCATATAAATCGTTTAAACCATCAAACAGTCCTTCAGATTCGGTCGTCTTTTCCTCAGTATATGAATTAACTGTTACCTGCGCCTTAAGTTCCTTAACTACCTGCTTTTCACCATCGGAAGTGTCCTTTTCATACTTTACCTTTACAGTAATCTCCGCACTCCCGACTGCTTTACCCGTAACATACCCTTTTTTGCTTACCTTAGCGACAGACTTATCGGACGATATGTACTTAATTGAGATCAAAGAATCAGGCAGATTCTTGATTTTAATTTTCTTCTTTGATCCAACATTTATCGTGAGCTGCGAAGACTTAAGTTTCGGTGTTTTGCTCGCGGCGCGCGCGGAGAATCCGGGTATGACAAAAAGAGCAATAAGTGCAATTGCGAAAGCTACAACAAATTTTGTGATCAAAAAAAACTTCGTTGAATACTTTTTTGACATAAGCCCCCCTATTGTTTATTCAG
>JAEEIH010000002.1 GCA_016281275.1 Lachnospiraceae bacterium
ATGTAGTACGGAGGCATTGTCAGCCGCTGAACGTAAAACAGATAAAGCTTGTGAGAACGGTAAGAAAGGATCCAAAGAGGAGTTGCGATGAATTACGGAGTAGTAGTATATATTCTCGGGAGAATTCTTCAGGCTGAAGGTGCTTTTCTTGTGTTCCCGATAATAATTGGGATCATATACGGTGAAAATGACCTTTGGGCTTATGTGATTACTATGGGAGTATGTGCTCTGACAGGAACTCTCTTATCACTCCGAAAACCTAAAAAAGGCGGTCTCTTCCTCAAAGAAGGCTTTTTTGTCGTGGGTCTCGGTTGGATATTTATGAGTCTCTTCGGTGCGATTCCGTTTGTCATTTCAGGCGATATTCCCAATTTTATCGATGCGGTGTTTGAAACTTCATCGGGTCTCTCGACGACGGGTGCATCGATTCTTACGGATGTTGAGGCACTCAGTCGTACAAATCTGTTTTGGAGAAGCTTTACCCATTTGCTCGGCGGTATGGGTGTCTTTGTGTTCCTTGGTGCGCTTCTTCCGATGCTCGGCGGAAACTCCATGAATCTCATGAAGGCGGAAAGTACAGGACCTTCAGTTGACAAGCTTGTTCCGAGACTTAAGGATACTGCCAAAATTCTTTATGCCATCTATCTCTCCATGGGATTTGTCGAGGCTGTAACTCTCGTTATTCTCGGTCTTCCCGTATATGACAGCCTGCTTCTCACCTTTGGCACTATAGGCACCGGCGGCTTCGGTGTGTTAAATACCAGCATTTCATCATACAGTCCCGCAATTCAGTGGACTATCACGGTATTTATGTTCATGAGCGGTGTGAACTACGCGATGTATTTCCTTATACTTCGAAGAAAGTTTAAGAGTGCATTTAAGCTTTCGGAAATAAGGCTCTATATCAGTGTTTACATCATTTGCGTTGCACTAATATGTTTCGACCTTCGAAATTATTATGCTTCGTTCTCGGAAAACATCAGGCAAAGCGCTTTTCAGGTCTCAACACTCCTTACATCCACGGGTTATATGACGGCTGATTTTGATAAATGGCCGGAATTTTCGAAGAGTCTTCTTATTTTCATAATGCTTGTCGGCGCCTGTGCGGGAAGTACGGGCGGAGGTATCAAGATGAGCCGTGTTCTTATCATTTGTAAGAGTATCAAAAAGCAGCTTCAGATGCTCATACATCCGAGGGCGGTCAAGAAGATCAAGGTTGACGGAGTGGATGTCGATCATGACGTTGTACGTGCCACAAACGCATATATTGCAGTATTCTGTGTGTTCCTTACAGCTTCTACGGTGTTGCTTTCGATTGACGGATATGACTTTACAACCAATTTTTCTGCAACTCTGGCGACACTCAATAACATGGGACCCGGATTTAATCTTGTCGGACCGACATGTAATTACAGTTTTTTCTCGCCGTTTTCGAAAATTGTGTTGATCATAGATATGCTGGCGGGACGTCTTGAACTGTTCCCGATCCTGCTTATCATGACTCCCGGCAGCTGGAAACGAAGGTTGTAGAGGGATATAACGAGATAACGATGAATGAGCCTTCGGGGTGCTATTGAAATCCCGATATATAAAGCAAAAAAATAACCCACCACCTTTAGGTGGTGGGAGAAGTTTTTCGCTGGTGCCGGGTTCAAGCCCGGTACCAGCAGGATCGCGAAGCGATCTGCTTTATAACGAGCAAATTGCGAAGCAATTCGCGAGTTTGACTGTCGGACCCGGGGCGTGAGAGCAAATGCGGACGGATCATTGTTAAAAAGGGGATTAAACATGGATTCCGAATTTTTATTTGATTGTCCTCACTCCGCAGAGTGTGGCGGGTGCAACTATAACAATATCCCATATGTGAAGCAGTTGGAAAAAAAAGAGGGCCGTATTCGCGGCCTTTTTGCAAAATTGCCGGGATATAAGAGCTTTAAGCCCGAAAAGATAATAAGGACCGCATTTCCGTATCATTACAGAAACAAAGTGCACGGAGTGCTTGGGATTAAGAAGTCAAAGATCATATGCGGTCTCTACAGTGAGGACAGTCACAGAATAGTCGATGTTAAGGATTGTCTCATCGAAGATGAGGACGCATCGGCCGTTATCGCGGGAGTTACCGAACTTGCCGGACCGTTTAAGTATACTGTTTTCGATGAGGACAGGGAAAGAGGGTTCCTGCGGCATGTCCTTGTCAGGGTCGCATATTCGGGAGGATCAAAAAAGCTTCTCGTGGTCATCGTTACCGCGCAGAAAGAGTTTCCGAGAAAAAATGATTTTGTAAAGACACTGGTTAAGAGATTTCCCATGATCGAAACAATTATCTCCAATTATAATCCGAAACGGACGAGCATGGTTCTTTCGGATAACAGTACAGTGATCTATGGCCCCGGGTTTATCATCGACGATATGCTTGAACTTAAATTTGCAATATCCGCCGGATCGTTTTATCAGATAAATCATGAAGGTGCCGAGAAGATGTACTCGCTCGCAAGGGAATTTGCCGGACTCACGGGGAAAGAAAGAGTGCTCGACGCGTACTGCGGAACAGGAACCATTGGTATGCTGATGTGCGAAAAGGCTGAAAGCGTAACGGGCGTTGAACTTAACGAGTCTGCTGTAAAAGACGCGATCTTCAATAAGAAGCTTAATAAGATAAAAAATTACAGAGTTGTCTGCGCGGATGCAACGAAATATCTGACGGGTCTTAACGGTGAGGACACGTTTGACGTTGTTGTTATGGATCCGCCGAGATCGGGCAGTACGCCTGCATTTATTGATGCAGTCGTTCACTCGAGAGTAAAACGTGTTGTATATGTTTCGTGTAATCCGGAAACACTCATAAGTGACCTTAAACTGTTTATTAAAGGCGGCTTTAAGGTGATAAAAGCTGTTCCGATCGACATGTTCCCGGGAACAGAGCATGTGGAAAGTATTGCGCTTTTACATCGAATGAGCAACACCCGGGAAAGAAAGATCACGCTTGATGTCGAAACGGAAGACTATCACAGGATCAAGAACAGAACGGAGGTGACTGCGGATGCCACGGAATGATCATGAAAGATGGCAGATGGACCTTGAAGAATATATCAGACAGGGAGAACCTGAGCAGTCAGAGAAATCCAATGCGTGGAAAACGGCTATTGGTCTTCAGGATGTTGATGGATTAATTTCGGACAGGAAAAGGAATTTTCGTATGAGGGTCTTTCCGCCGGTGATGCGGTGAAGAATATTTCAAAATTCAGCGGCCGATATTTGATTCGTAAATGAAAGGAATATGAATATGACAAAAAAAGAAGTTAATGAATATTTGAAACAATTTGCAGAAGAAAGGGATTATAAAGCTGATAAATTTACAGAAGAAGGGTATGGTCAAACTATTGGCGCATATCATAAAGAAGCAAAAAAATGTGGAATCATAAAACCGACACAAAAGTGGCATTTTACAGAGTCCTATTTTAATTATATTTCGAATATTGATAATAAGCCGACATACTATCAGTTA
>JAEEIH010000027.1 GCA_016281275.1 Lachnospiraceae bacterium
AGCTTGTGCTCTGCGCGTGCAAGCGCAACCCAGAGCTTCCTCCAGGTCTTGTATCTTGTGTCACTCGAAAAGAGCTCGAGCATGTAATCCGATGCGTAACGTGATGAAAGGGGGGATTCGTACTTATCCTTCATGTAATTGATACTCCTTATCTAATGATGATACTCTCTCTCTCGGGTCCCACAGAAACGTACTTTATGGGACATCCGATCTGCTTCTCAACGTACTCCACGTAGTTGCGGGCCTCAACGGGGAGGTCTTCGAACTTACGTGCCTTGCTGATGTCGCAGTTCCAGCCGGGCATGGTCTTCATGACGGGCTTAGCCTCTTCAAGAAGCGCGGGGAATGGGAACTCGTCAGTCTGCTTGCCTTCAACTTCGTAGCGCTCGCAGATCGGGATCTCCTTCATGTAGCTCATGACATCGAGCTTGGTGAGTGCGATCATGGTTGCTTTCTGAACTTCAACACCGTATCTTGTGGCAACGATGTCGATGGGTCCTACGCGGCGGGGACGTCCTGTCTTGGCACCGTACTCGGCACCTGCCTCACGGAGCGCATCTGCCTCGGGTCCGAACATCTCGCAGACGAAGGGACCTTCGCCGACACATGTCGAGTAAGCCTTTACAACGCCGATAACATCGTCTATGCTTGCGCCCGGGAAGCCCGATCCGATCGGTGCATATGCGGCAAGCGTGTTCGATGATGTGGTGTAGGGATGGATTCCGTAATCAAGGTCTCTGAGCGATCCGAGCTGAGCCTCGAAGAGGATCTTCTTTCCGGCTGCCTGTGCGTCCTTAAGGATCTTGCCCGTGTTGCAGACGAAAGGCTTGATCTTTGCGCAGCTCTCAGCGAGCCACTTGTCGATATCAGCCTCGGTAACGGGCTCTGCTCCGTAAACGCCGGTGAGGGTGAGGTTCTTCCACTCCATCAGGTCAAGGAGATGCTTCTTTAACTTCTCGGGATAGAAAAGCTCTCCCGCAAGGACTGTCTTCTTCTGGTACTTGTCCGAATAGAAGGGAGCGATACCCTGCTTGGTCGAACCGAACTTCTTGTCGGCAAGTCTTTCTTCCTCAAGCCCGTCAAGCGCTCTGTGCCAGGGCATCAAAAGTGACGCTCTGTCGCTGATCTTAAGATTCTCAGGTGTGATCGACACGCCCTTGGAGACAACCTCCTCAACTTCTTTCATGAGGTTCTCGGGATCGAGTGCAACACCGTTTCCGAGGATATTGATAACTCCGTCGCGGAAGATCCCTGAAGGAAGTAGGTGGAGTGCGAACTTACCCTTTTCATTGATAACGGTATGACCTGCATTTCCGCCTCCCTGGAAGCGGACTACCACATCATACTCTTCCGTGAGAAGGTCGACCATACGGCCTTTTCCTTCATCTCCCCAGTTAATACCGACTATTGCGCTGTTACCCATTTGTTTTATTTCCTCTCTTATAGACTTTAAATCTACATTTTTACTTTCTGCTGCTTTTGCTGTTGTCGGGCTTTTTTCTTTTCTCTTTGTTTTCTGTCCGTCTTTATAAATTTCCATCTGCCGGACTTAACATGATACCCCGATTTATCATATAAACATTAAATTCCTGCTTACTTCACACTGAATAAGAGATCCGCATAGCTCGGATACGGCCACTTATATGCAGCCGTCATCGTCTCGGCCTCGTCCACCATGGCGCGGAGTTCATTCATGTCGGGCAGAAGCTCATCCCTGATAAGATTTGACTTCAAAATGATATCACCCTGCGCCCTGACGCTTTCAAGGCTGATCGCCAGCTCGTCGCACTTGCTCGCGATAAAATCCTTCAGCGACGAAAGCTTGCGGAGTGTGGTCGTCTCGTAGCCAACAGATGCAGAAACATCCGCAGCCTTTTTAACGTTTATGGCCTTCGCGAGCTCGGTCGTGTATCCCATGATAGCGGGTATATATCCCGTCCTGACCATTGATATCATGGTGTTTGCCTCAATTATCACCTGCTTGCAGTAATTCTCAAGCATGATCTCACACCTGGACTTGAGCTCGACCTCCGAAAAGACGCGGTGCGATGTGAGCATCCGGACATTTTTCTCATCAAGGAGGTGAGGCATGCAGTCCGGGGTAGTTCTGTAGTTACTGAGACCCCTGACCTTAGTGGCCTCTTCGATCCAGGCATCGTCGTAGCCGTTGCCGTTGAACAGGATCTTCTTATGTTCCTTAATTGTTTTTCTGAGGAGTTCCTTGAGAGCATCATTAAAATCTGCGGCGCCCTCGAGCTCGTCCGCATATACCTTAAGGCTCTCTGCCACGGCGCTGTTGATCATGATATTGGCGCACGCAATGCTGTTGCTCGAGCCGAGCATTCTGAATTCAAACTTGTTGCCCGTGAAAGCGAAGGGCGAAGTACGGTTGCGGTCCGTGGTATCCTTGTTGAAACGCGGAAGGACATCAACGCCGAGCTTCATCTTCTCTTTCTTGGCACTTTCGTAGTGCGTATCGTTCTCGATCGCGTCAAGCACTGCCGAAAGCTCATCGCCGAGGAACATCGAAACAACCGCGGGAGGAGCCTCGTTGGCACCGAGTCTGTGATCGTTGCCCGCGGTGGCTACCGAGATACGCAGGAGGTCCTGATAGTCATCAACAGCCTTGATGACCGCGCAAAGGAACAGCAGGAACTGCGCATTCTCAAACGGAGTTGCTCCGGGTGAAAGAAGGTTCACTCCCGTGTCGGTCGAGATTGACCAATTGTTATGTTTACCGCTGCCGTTCACACCCTCGAAAGGCTTCTCATGCAGGAGGCAGACGAGTCCGTGACGGGCTGCGATCTTCTGCATCATCTCCATCGTGAGCTGGTTGTGATCGGTTGCGACATTTGTCGTAGTATAGATGGGTGCAAGCTCATGCTGTGCGGGAGCAACTTCGTTGTGCTCCGTCTTGGCGAGGATACCGAGCTTCCAGAGCTCGTTGTCAAGATCCTCCATGAACTTTGCAACGCGGGGCTTTATGACACCGAAATAGTGGTCATCCATCTCCTGCCCCTTGGGAGGCTTTGCGCCAAAGAGCGTCCTTCCCGTGAAGAGAAGATCGGGACGCTTTTCATACATTTCTTTTGTAATAAGGAAATATTCCTGTTCTGCTCCGACTGAGGTGTTCACGTACTTGACGTCGTCCCTGCCGAAGAGCTTCAAAATCCTCAAGGCTTGCTTGTTGATCGCAGCCATAGAGCGAAGAAGCGGTGTTTTTTTATCGAGTGCTTCGCCGCCGTACGAACAGAACGCTGTAGGGATGCAAAGAGTCCTGTCCTTGATAAATGCATATGATGTAGGATCCCAGGCTGTGTAGCCTCGCGCCTCAAATGTAGCCCTGATGCCGCCCGAAGGGAACGAAGAAGCATCGGGCTCGCCCTTTATAAGTTCCTTTCCGGAGAAATCAAGAATTACATTGCCGTCAGCGGCGGGCTCGATAAAGCTGTCATGCTTCTCGGCCGTAACACCCGTCAGGGGCTGGAACCAATGTGTATAGTGTGTTGCACCCTTCGAAACGGCCCATTCCTTCATGGCGTCGGCGACGGCGTTGGCAACACTCTTATCAAGTGCCGTACCCTCGTCGATGGTCTTTCGAAGCGAATTATAAACCTCGGCTGACAGTTTCTCTTTCATTACCCTGTCGTCAAACACGAGGCTGCCAAAAATATCTGTAACGTTTTCCATGCCGGATTCCCTTTCCCAGAAAGATGCAAATAATAATCAGTATAATGTTCCCGGACCGGATCTGTAACCGGTCAAACGGATTCTGAATTTGTCCGGTTATTTGCGAGCGTTATAGCGGGGAAAAACATTATCTGCGTATAAGCACGAGTAACGGACCCGGGCATTTTTGCCCGGATCCGCGTATTATTATACTCTAAGCTTATTTCACATACAATACTCGAAAACCGCAATGCAATCATATCGATCAATGGATGGTATCCGGAAAATCGATCTACGGTTATCTATAAAACTTGAAAATCGCGCTCTAAATTATACAATACCCTGTGCGTTCATTGCATCAACAACCTTTTCGAATCCGGCAATGTTAGCACCTACAACGTAGTTGCCTTCGAAGCCGTACTTGCGAGCTGCGTTGTCAAGGTTGTGGAAGATGTTGACCATGATGCCCTTAAGCTTAGCATCAACTTCTTCGAACGACCATGAAAGTCTCTCGCTGTTCTGTGACATCTCAAGAGCTGATGTAGCAACACCGCCTGCATTTGCAGCCTTGCCGGGAACAAAGTAAACCTTGTTGTTCTGGAAGTACTCTGTAGCCTCAAGAGTGGTAGGCATGTTAGCGCCCTCGCAAACTGCGATCACGCCGTTGGCAACAAGCTTCTTTGCGTCGTC
>JAEEIH010000028.1 GCA_016281275.1 Lachnospiraceae bacterium
ATATGTTAAGGATGAGTGATATTAATCACATTATTTCTGAATCTGGGTGTTGGGAAGATGTTGTTAATAAGGTGAGCAAACTAAAATTCCGAAATGTTCCTGCTACATTTAAGGCCTATGCCATAATAAATGATTGGGGAGATGAAGAGTGTGATGACATCTCAGAATTGTATTATAAAAAGATTGCAAAACTATTAAATGAATTTGAGGTGATTGAACCCTATGAATATGATCAATATGGAATAACTCCAGAAACTGATTTTCATGAGTTAATGGATATACATATAAAGTATAATCGAGTATCGAAAAGTGTAGTTAACAAATTGGAAAAACTGTTGGATGAGAAAATATATCCGTTGGGTGCGGAATATGGTTTTTTGGGAGATTTAATTATAGAAGTATTCTATGAGAGGGTGCAGTGGTATTTCTAATCTAAGGTGTTGCTCAACGAAAACGATGTCGAAAGCGTTACATTGATATCCGGGCTTTCGTAAGGCCGACATCATACTGAAGAGAGAAGCCGATACGGCCTGGCCGAATCTGATCGGTGCGGATGAGAAATCCGATAAGAAATGTTGATTTAAGTTCTGCACGGGCATATACTAGCGTATAGAGGCTCAGAATCATTGGGCAAGGAATCGGCGGCGATTATTTCGCCGTTAAAGAGGAGGAAAAAGGGTGGATACCAAACAATTTACACTCAGTCCTGTTGCGTGCGATGAGATTTCGGCTGAAGTGATCAAGTATTGCGACAGTATCGGAACAGACAGAAAAGATGTTCAGCGATACCGCTTGTTTGTTGAGGATTGCTTGCTGTTTTGGCTTGACAACGGTTGCGAAGGGAAAAAGATCAAACTTGTCACAGGCAGAAGAATCAGAAGAAATATAATCAGGATCGAGATGGAGGGAGAGTCGATCAATCCTCTTGAGGAAGGCTTGGAGGGATTCGGCAGTTTTTGCAACGGCATTCTTTCATCGCTGAATCTGAAACCGGATTATTCATATTCGGGTAATAAAAATCGTCTTGAATTCAATGTACAAAAGAAGTCGATGGGTATGTTCGCCATTATGGGCATATCCATTATATCCGCTATACTGATCGGAGTTCTCGGCAAGTTTTTTGTACCTTACGATGTGCTGTCATTCATCAGGGATATAATCATTAACCCCATAAACGTGTTATTTTACAAGGTATTGGGATGCGTTGCCGGACCGATGATTTTCCTTTCGGTATGTTGGGGAATATATGGGATAGGAGATGTTGAAACGTTCGGCAGAATAGGAAAAAAGATACTGCTGAGTTTTATCGGGCTGACATTTTCGTCCACTCTGTTCGGAGCGGTGTTTTCTTTCTTGTTTTTTTCAAACATGGGTTTCGGAACCGGTGCGGGAACACAGTTTCAGTCGGTAATGGATTTAATAACGGGCATTATCCCTTCTAATATTTTCGACCCGTTTATTAACGGTAATATTTTGCAGATCATTTTTCTCGGACTGATCATCGGTATGGCACTACTTGTACTCGGTAAGCAGTCCAAGACAATCGTCAGCGCAGTCGAGCAGCTAAATTCCATTGTCAATCTGATCATGGGGATTATCGGTAAAACGATTCCCTATGTTATTATAGTGGTTATTGTTGAACTTATATGGTCTGATGCCATCGATAACCTGCTCTCAACCTGGAAGGTATTGGCGATCATGCTGTTGGGCTTTGTTATCATGGGCAGTTGGTATCTTATCAAGGTTTCGGTGCGACAAAAGGTAAACATCATCACGCTCATCAAAAAAGTGATGCCCGGATTTCTGGTATCACTTACCACTGCTTCATCGGGTGCAGCATTTCACACGAACATTGATACATGTGAGAAGAAATACGGCATAAATCCTTCTCTTACGGGATTTGGGATGCCTCTTGGGATCGTAATGTTAAAACCGATATCGGGGCTTTATTTTATATTGCTTATGCGATATGTGGCCGATTTATACGAAATACAGATATCGCCGACCTGGATCGGATTTGCCGTTATACTTTGTACCGTTATAGCTGTTGCTTCTCCTCCTGTACCGGGAGGAGGCGCGATATGTTATACGGTCCTTTTGGCACAACTCGGACTTCCTTCGGAGATACTTGTCATTCTCCTGGCAATCGATATGATAACGGATTTTGTGATCACGGCAATTTCGACACTTTGTCTTCAGATGACTCTGATCAATGAATCGTCGAAGCTTGAGATGATAGATAAAGAGGTCCTCAGGAAATAAAGCAGGGAGATTGTTATGAAAGGTGAGTACAAGACTAAAGCGAGAAACATGATCGTGGATTATCTGAAGGCAAACGCTGACAAGCGTTTTACCGCAGGTGATATCGTGAAAGCTCTTTCGGAGAGCGGCGCGGCAATCGACCGCTCAACCATATACCGTAACATTGATCGTCTTTGCGATGACGGAAAACTCCTCCGATATAAAGAAAATGATATCAATGCGGCGTGCTATCAGTATTCCGAAGGACATGGCTCATGTCATAATCATATGCATGCGAAGTGTGCAAATTGCGGAAAAATATACCACCTTGACAACGACATCTTTTCGGATGCGGAAGAGAAGCTTAAAGAGGAATATGGTCTCGAGATCGATTTTGGAAAGACGGTTATAATCGGACGATGCGAAGAGTGTGGTCCCATGGGGACGGGGGTTGTGGTCCATTGAATGGTCCACACCCCCCGTCCCCATGGGACTGTGTCAGCGTTACACGGTTTGGTTCCTCTTTTTCCTTCTCACACGATTCACATGTCTTTCGAAATCCCCACTCCGCAGCAGTTCTGCCAGAACGTACTGTTCAAAGAGCGGAACCGTGCAGGAATAGAACCCCAGTTTTTTATTAAAAGTGTCGAGTAGTTCAGTCGGTAACAGCATATATCCCATACGAAGCGAAGGAGCTATGGTTTTCGAAAAAGTGTTTAGGTAGATCACGCGGGTTCCGCCGGACATTGAAAAAAGAGTGTCTTCTGCTTTACTCGAAACGGTAAGCTCCGAATCATAATTGTCTTCAATAATCATACCTTCCGCGGAAGCAGCCCAGCGAAGGTATTCTTTTTTCTTTGATATACCGACAGAGATACCGCTCGGAAAGCTGTTGAAGGGAGTTACATGCAGGACATGAGCCTTTGTGCATGAGAGCTTTACGGTTGAGAGACCTTCGGGGGTCAGTGGTATCGGGTCGCATTTGATACCGAATGATTCATATACTTTTGGTATTTTATTGTAGCAAGGATCTTCAATTGCATATATATGTTCACTTCCGAGAAGCTGTGCGATAAGACCGTAGAGATATTCGGCTCCGGCACCGACAATAATCTGCCCGGGTGAGACAAAGATTCCGCGGCTTCGTGCAAGATAGCGGCAGATTTCTTCCCTGAGTTCGTTGCTTCCCTGACTGGGAGATCTGACGAGTATACTTTCGCTTTTGTCGAGAAGAACTTTTCTCATCGTCTTTGCCAGTATCGAAAAAGGGAAGCTTTCCGATTGGGATATTTGGGTGCCGTCATTAAACTTGTTGTTTTCGGAGATCGTATGCTGAACAGATGTTTTGTTAATGTTATCCGAACTTTTTTCTGAGTATCTTGTTTCTGCTGCATGAACAGAATCTGTCAGGAAATCATCCTCACTGTAAATCACGAAACATCCGCTTCTTTCGCGTGATTCAATATATCCTTCGTCGCACAGTAACGAGAGCGCGTGCTCTACCGTTATAACACTCACGCCTACTTCGTCGGAAATCGTACGTTTGGAAGGGAGTTTTTTGCCTTTCGGATATATACCTGCTGTGATATCGCGGACAAAAAGACGGTAGAGCTGCAGGTATGCCGGAATATGGGATTCGTAATCTATCGTGTATATCATCTGGTTATATCAAATCCTTTCAAATTTCTGTTTCTTGATGATCAGATTATATTGCAACCATTATATGTTGTAAATGCTTTCCTTGCATTTTTGGTTGTAACCTTTGGATAAAATAATTGATATGTTAAAGTGATTAAGGTATAATTGGATTTTATGGTGGAAATATTGAAAAACCTAGGCTTTTCATGGGAATTATTACGAAACATGATGGGACTGATTAATTAAATTGAAGAGGCATTTCACGGAAGAACCGAAAACGGTATAAATAGGAGGTATAATATGTCAATGATGGAAAAACCTGCGGTTAAGGTCTTGGAGGATGGTACAAAATTCTGGGAGAACAGATACGACAGTTTCTTTCTTAAGGTGGTTGTACCGAAATCGAAGGTTGAGGGCGACATAAACAATTATGGTTTCCGTGCACCACTTCTTTTGGTGTTTGAAGAGGAAAAGCTTGACCGGGAAGGTGCCTGCGCGTATGCAAAAATGACCGGACTCGCCGATATTGCGGCAGAAGTCGATTCAAGTGTTCTTTTTGTTTATCCCACATGTGAAGGCGGATGGAAAAATGCCTCGGCAGATATGTATATCAATCTTATCGCAGAGATAAAGATGGATTCAAATTATGAGGATGGATACGTTAAAATCACAGACTTCTTCACAAGAGAATTCAAGGGCTATTTTGCAAGAGGTGCGAAATTCAGGACCGATATATACAGCAAAGGTGCTTCGGCCGATTATGTAGCCCAAAACCTTTTGAAAACTATCGAGGGTGAATATCTTTGGGGACCCGGCGAGATCACGCCCGCCATGTGTTCGATGGAAGGTCTTTCGGTTATACCGGAGATCGAGAGAAAGGATATCGCAATCCTTTCGGTCGGCAACAGTGACGAGATAAACGCAGCATTCAAGGAATGCGGGAACATACTCATCAAGGATGAGGCGGATCACGGGAACGATTATAAGAATTTTGTCAGAAAATTTAAGATGTGGTGTGGTCATATCGATATCGAGCCTGATTTCGAGGCGCTAGATATGACCGAAGCAGCCGGCAAGTGCATGGTTCACACCTCGTCATACAATATGGGCAAGTATAAGGGGACAAAAGAGCATCCCGTAGGTTATTTTGCATATTACAACAACGATCTGTTCGACAAGGGACCGGCTCCGCTTCTTGTCGGTTTTCATGGGGGTGGTGATTCATCTATGTACCTGACTTTCGTTGTCGATTGGTGGGAGATTGCTCACAGGTACGGTTTCATGTTCGTGTCTGTTGAAAATCATCAGGATGTCACAGCGGCTGAAGCGATGGAACTGATTGAACATATCCGGAAAAACTATGCGATTGACGAGAAAAGAATATATGCCACAGGTTTCTCGATGGGAAGCGGAAAAACATGGGACATTTTTATGGAATTTCCCGAAAAATTTGCGGGTATCGCACCCGGAAGTGCATTGTTCCCCATTAAGAACAATTTCTTCGGCAGACCATGGGAAGACGGTGAATGGGTAAACAGGACGATTCCTGTTCCTATATTCTATTCGGGCGGAGAGAAGACTTTTCTTCCGGAACTTCCGAACAGAGACATAACCGCGCTCGAGAGAGTTCAATATGCGGCTGAAGTAAATAATCTCAAAAAGAAGTTTGATTTGAAATTCGAGGATAAAGACAACTGGCCGGATCCTTTGTGGGTGATGTACCCGATCGCAGGGAGATTGTTCATGACAATGTCAGAGATGCGAATCTTACGATAAATTATTATGACAGTGAGGACGGAGTATGCCGTACCGCATTCGCAAGCATAGATAACCAGATTCACGAATATAGGCATCATACCGCGGAAGAAGCATGGAAATTCATCAGCGGATTTACAAGATGAGCCGCCGGGAGAATCATTTCACGCGATGAAACGATCACCTCGAAAACGCTTAAGGTGTTTTCGAGGTGTGACAGTCTCAGATGGCATCCGATTTATCTTCAGGCTCACGGTACTCATAATGTACATATTCGTATTTGGGGAATCTGTCGACAGTATTTTTCATTTCATTATAAATCTGTTCGCGAAGCTTTTTCTTGGCTTGCTGACGGGGGATGGTTCTGTCGGCATAAAAAGGTCCCGCTACATACGATACAACTCTCGGACGTTTTACAAACGGCAGAAGTCGTTTTTTATAGACATTGGTCATGGTGAAACACGGAACGTCAAGGTCATAAGGATATGCCATAGAAGTATCCTTGAACGGACGGATGTCTGTATAGTAGGGCCAGATGTGAGCCTCGGGGTAAATTATCACCGCTTTCTTTTCCTTGATGCGTGTTGCCACGGCTTCACGGAAATTACGAGCATGCTCGATATCGGTATATACCGGGATTGCACCAAGCATAACCACAAAATTGCGAATCCCGGGGATTGAGGTAACATCGGGATTGCAGATTAAGAAATCCTTCCTCGGAAAAGTGAGCATTGACGGAGTAAAAGCGTCAAGGTCGGTACCTGTGTGATTTGCATAAACGAAATATCCGGTTTTTCTTGCTTTTCTGATTTTGCCGCGCCCGACGAAATATTGATGAAATTTGAGTTTGATCCAGCCGAAGATAAGAGGTCGTACCACGAAATGATAGACCGTGAATTCGAAGAAACGCCAAAACGGGTTTTTACGAACATATTTAAAGCCCTTCGGAAGCTTTTTGGTCTCAATCGAATTTGATGCAAAATCATCATTGACCGGGTCGGAGTAGTAGATCGTTCTTCTTTTTTTCTTCATAAGCCCACTCCTTTACTTGAAATGAAAAATGAATAATTTATGTTTCATATAAGTCAATGACTGTAAGAATCAATCGTCGTCATTGATCATTTTTTTGAATTGATCGTGTCGCACAGCATTTTTCGCATTCTGATCATGCATTCCTTCTGGTTCTCCGCATAAGGAGAATCAAGATATTTCTTTGAATACTCGCGCCTGATATCTTCATGTTCGATAAAGAAATCGATCTTTTCCGCGAGATCACGGTAGTCGTTGCACTTGAAAAGCGAACGATCGTCAAGAGCGAAGGCCTTTGTGGCGCAACGGGGTGAATTGTTTATTATGGGAACAAGACCGCAGCTGATCGCTTCAAGGCACGCGATCGCTTCAATCTCAACCTCAGCGGGGTGACAGTAAAGATCCGAATAATTGATCACTCTTGCAAGCTGCGATCGTGTAAAGAATTTCATTATGGGTGTTTTGATGCCTGCTTTTCTGACTGCTCTTAATATCTGGAGCTTTCTCGGACCGCTTCCGGCGAAGATCAGCCTTATTATATCCTTATGCCTGCTGCATCCAACGGCTTTAATCAGTAATGTGTGAGATTTCTCTTTGGCATATCGTCCGGTGAAGAGAATCAGATATTCGTTCTTCAGGCGGTCGGGCTTTTCGGTGGGAGCGTATTTATATGCTTCGTTCACACCGTTTGAAATAACTATGCCCTTTGTTCTGTGCCCTACTGTTTTCTCAAAGATATTTCTGATAAACTGTGTAGGGTAGTGGATCATATCCACATTTTTGTACAGCCTCTTATAGAAATGTTTATATACCATTCTGTTAAAGAAATCGGAATTCATAAACATTAGGATGTGACTTGAAAAATTCTCGGCCTGACAATGGAATCCCGCCGTTACGGGGATCCCCTTCTCTTTTGCGATAGCAGCTGCGCAGTTCCCGACGGGGAAAGGCATCATAACATGAACTATATCAGAGCCTTCTATGGCAGAGCGAACGGTCTCTTTATCGGGTTTTGCAATTGTAACATTGTTTTTTTGTATGATTTTATTTATTATAAAGCCTAAATTAAGTGTTTTTACTATATAGAAGCCTTCCTGACCTTCTCTCGATTTGTCGGGACAAACAACTTTCACTGTGTCGCCGCAAGATTTCAGGTAACGGATCAGATTCATGCAAGCGACGGTTGTGCCATTGTTCTCCTCGCCGAGAACATCGGCTACTACGGTAACGACCATTGGGGATTCCTCCAAAAAACTGTTTCTTAATGCCCGGTGTTAAGGACAAATAATGTACATTGATAAGTTTATCATAACAAAAATAAATTGCAAACAATTCTTGACATCAACGCGTTAAAGTGTTATAGTGCCATAAAACGAACCGGTATATACAGCATAAAAGATTGTTTATTGCTTCGGTTTGGTATCGGGCAAGGAAACAACGGCTGCAAAGCAGCGATAAAAAGAGGAGGATAATACAATATGATAGTAGTATTGAAGCCGAACGTAGCTATGGAAAAGCAGGAGCGTCTCATTGATTGGCTTAAGAGTCTTTCACTTAATGTTCATGTTTCTACAGGAGAATTTCAGACCGTGCTAGGTCTTGTGGGTGATACCAGTACGGTTGATACATCGCTTCTTGAGAGCCTTGAAATCGTTGACACCGTGACGCGTGTATCCGATCCGTTTAAGCGTGCCAACAGAAAATTCCACCCCGAGGACACAGTGATCGACGTGAACGGAGTGAAGATCGGAGGAGGCAATTTTGCTATAATCGCCGGTCCGTGTTCGGTCGAATCCGAAGATCAGATCGTTACGATCGCAAAATCGGTTAAGGCTTCGGGTGCCAAGATGCTCAGAGGAGGTGCGTTTAAGCCGCGTACATCTCCTTATGATTTTCAGGGTCTGAAAAAAGAAGGCTTAAGGCTTCTTTCCATAGCAAAAAAAGAGACGGGACTTCCTGTCGTAACAGAAGTCATGAATGCAGCCGATCTGCCTCTTTTTGATGATGTCGACATAATTCAGGTGGGCGCCAGAAATACTCAGAATTTCGATCTCTTAAAAGAACTCGGAACGGTAGGAAAGCCCATCCTTTTGAAGAGGGGTATTGCCGGAACACTTAAAGAACTGCTTATGAGCGCGGAGTATATCATGTCCAGCGGTAACGAGAAAGTAATCCTTTGCGAAAGAGGAATTCGTACGTACAGCGACTACACCCGTAACACCCTCGATCTTGCCGCAGTTCCCATGCTTCATGAGCTTTCACATCTTCCGGTGGTAGTTGATCCTTCGCATGCGACAGGTATAGCAAAGCTTGTTACTCCCATGGCTCTTGCAGCATCTGTCTGCGGAGCGGACGGACTTGAGATTGAAGTACATAACAATCCCGAGCATGCATGGTCAGATGGAGCTCAGTCGCTCAGACCTGAGGACTTTGACAAGCTGGCAAAAAAAGTGTTTGCTTTAAGGGAAGTAATGGATTGATTAGTTATTTGTAATAACATGTTTTCACGGGAGGCGGAAAAATGCGTATAGGCGTTGTCGGACTCGGTTTGATCGGTGGATCTTTTGCAAAAGCATACAAAAAAGAGGGTCATCAGGTAATGGCACTTGATACCGATAAAAAGACAATCGGATTTGCAGCTCTTTACGGCGCTATCGACGGAGAACTCACCGATGAGCTCATTCCCACCTGCGACCTTATCCTCATATGTACATACCCGGAAGCAGCCATAGCTTTTATGACGGAAAAAGGTCCGTTGTTTGGCAAGCAACCCGTTGTTATTGACGCTTGCGGTACAAAGGAGGTTGTTGTAAGGGCAGGCATGGAGCTGGCAAAGCGGTACGGATTTACGTACGTCGGAGGTCATCCGATGGCAGGAACCCAGTTTTCCGGATTTAAGTATGCAAGGGAAAACCTTTTTAAGGGTGCTCCGATGGCAATAGTACCTCCTGTTTACGATGATCCTGTTTTTCTTGATAACATAAAGAAACTCCTTGCGCCCGCCGGTTTTGGGAAACTTACGATAACAACTGCAGAAGAACATGATAAGGTTATCGCGTTCACTTCACAGCTCGCACATGTTGTTTCAAACGCATATGTAAAAAGTCCTTCCTCACGACTTCATAGCGGTCTTTCGGCAGGAAGTTACAAGGATCTGACGCGGGTTGCCTGGCTTAACCCGGGGATGTGGACACAGCTGTTTATGGAAAATTCAGACAATCTGATTTTTGAAATAGATACACTCATCGCGAATCTTAAGGAATATCGTGATGCAATTGAAGCAGGCGACAAGAAAAAGCTGTATCGTATTCTCGACGACGGCAGAAAGATCAAAGAGGAGGTTGACGGCTGATGCAGGTAGTAACGGTTAATGCCAGTAAAAAATATGATGTTAAGATCGGAACGGGTTTTGTCGGAAATCTCGGAGAAGAGATCGCTCCGCTCATGTCGGGGAAAAAGGTCATGCTTGTTTCCGATGACAAGGTATTCTCTCTATACGGAGAGAGAGCCGTCAGTTCACTCGAAAAATCCGGATATATCGTATCGATCTTTACTTTCCCGAACGGCGAGGACAGTAAGAACATAAATAATTACACCAATCTTGTTGAAGCGTTGTTTGATGCGCAGCTTACAAGAAAGGATCTTGTGATAGCGCTTGGAGGAGGAGTGGTTACGGATCTGGCAGGATTTGCGGCTGCTACGTTCCAACGCGGCGTGGGGATCGTCATGGTTCCTACGACACTTCTTGCGGCAGTTGATGCTTCTGTCGGCGGGAAGAATGGGATCAATCTTACGAAAGGGAAAAACCAGATAGGTACTTTTTATCAGCCTCTCGAAGTTCTTTGTGATATAGAAACTCTTTGGACGCTGCCCGGGGAGGAATATATAAACGGGTGCTCGGAGATAATCAAATATGCAATGATCGTTAATGACGGGCTTTTTGAACTCATCAGAGACAAGGAAGTAATTGACCAGTACGAAGAGATCATCACGAGATGTATTACCATAAAGAGAGATTACGTGGAGGCGGATGAATTTGATGTCGGAAAGCGCATGATGCTTAATTTCGGTCATACAATCGGTCATGCTGTGGAGGCGTGCAGCGGTTATAAGATACCTCACGGAAGAGCGGTTGCGATCGGCATGTCGGCCATTACCAAGGCTGCCGTTGTCAACGGCTATTGTACGGAAGACACAAGAATGCAACTTGATGAACTTCTTGAGCAGTACGAACTTCTCGATGAACTTCCTTTTAAGGCCGAAGACCTTATGGAATGTGTTAAGGTTGACAAGAAAAACAGTTCCGGAATGCTCAGGATCGTTATTCCAAAGGCGATCGGGATCTGTACGATCAAGGAAATATATAAAGAAGAATGCTTTAAATGGATTGTCCTCGGAGGTGCCAGATAAAGGTGATAAGCAGTTTGAATCCTGATAATAAAACGATGTCATCGGATTACCGCCGTAATGATACAATAACCGTTAAATGCGGACCGGTAAGCGGGTCTGTCAGTGTCCCCGCTTCGAAATCTGTTGTACACAGGCTTCTTATATGCGCTGCATTGGCTGAAATGCCATGTACGGTTTCGGCGCAGAATATATCGAAGGACATTGACGCTACCATTTCGTGCCTGAACAGTATGGGCGCTGAGATCGTTAAGAGCTGTTCCGACGAAAAGAAAGAATCAATGAACGGTTCTGTCCAAGTCTGTATTACCGTAAATAAAGGTGTTACACGAGGCGGTGAATGTGACGCATATTGCGGCGAGAGCGGTTCGACGCTTCGTTTTCTTATTCCCGTTGCATGTGCTCTCGGTAAAAACGTCAGATTCCACATGGAAGGAAAGCTGCCCGAAAGACCTCATTCGGTACTTACCGATGAACTCAGAAAGCACGGGGCTACTGTTTCTCAGAAAGGCAGCATTCTGGAGATCGGCGGTATGCTTTCGGCCGGTACATTCAGGATTGCGGGAAACGTTTCTTCACAGTTTATATCGGGTCTCTTGTTCGCGCTTCCTCTTCTCGATGGGGATTCGAAGATCGTGATAACCGGAAAACGTGAATCGGAATCATATATTGGGATGACTCTCGATGCTGTTATATCATCGGGGATAGAAGTCAGAACAACGAGTGATGGATTTTTGGTCGGCGGTGGTCAAAGCTACGCGGTTAAGGAATTCTGCGAAGCCGAAAGAGACTGGTCGGGGGCAGCGTTTCTTTTTTGCATGGGAGCAATGTCCGAAAAAGGGATCACTGTATGCGGCATGAACAGTGCGTCACATCAGGGAGACAGAAAGATAATCGACCTTATTAAGGAATTTGGGTGCGAAGTAATATATAACGGGAGTGATATCACCGTAAAAAAAGGGAAATGCAGACCGCTTGATGTTGATGCTTCGGATATTCCCGATCTTGTCCCCGTGCTTTCGATACTGTTTTGCGCGGCAAAAGGCAGAAGCGTTATCAGAAATGCACAAAGGCTTCGGTTTAAGGAATCGGACAGACTTGCATCGACATCGGCGATGATACGTTCGCTCGGAGGCGAGGCGGAGGTGACGGAAGACGGACTTGTGATCTATGGAACCGGTTCGCTTGTCGGAGGGAAGGTTGATACCTTTAACGATCATCGTATCGCAATGTCGGCGGCAACGGCTGCCGGTATCTGCCGCAGTGATGTGATAATACCCGGAGCAAGCTGCGCCGATAAATCTTATCCGGGATTTTTTAACGTCTTAAACAATTTACAAAAAGAAGCATAAGTGGCCTGATACATGGTCGTGTGTCGGGCTTGACGTTCCGTTTATTCCTTCCGGAAAAGCCGTAGGGGAATCGGAAGCGTTAAAAGATGCTTCCGACGAGGAGTGATTATGTCAAGTTCATACGGAGAAAATCTGAAACTCACAATATTCGGTCAATCGCATTCGACAGCGATCGGCATGACGCTTGAGGGGATTCCCGCGGGTCATTGTATCGATATGGAAGCCCTCAAAAAGTTTATGACGAGACGTGCTCCCGGGGGAGCCTCATGGTCGACCCCGAGGAAGGAAGCCGATCTTCCCGAGTTTCTTGGCGGCATCGTAGATGACACGACATGCGGTGCTCCTCTTGCCGCTATCATTCATAATACAAACACCAGATCATCGGATTACGAGGAACTAAGGAGAATTCCCAGACCCGGTCACGCAGATCTCACGGCACAGATCAAATACGGCGGTTTTCAGGACGTTAGCGGGGGCGGTCATTTTTCAGGCAGATTGACGGCACCCATGTGTATTGCAGGGGGTATATGCAGGCAACTGCTTGAAAAAGAAGGTATAAGCGTTATGGCGAGAGTACTTTCGGTCGGTGGGATCAGTGACGAAGGTGATTTCTCTGAGCCTCTTGATGATAAGCTTTTCCCTGTTGTCAGTGATGAACGGGGTCAAATGATGAAGGAACTTATCGATACGGTCCGTGCCGAAGGCGATTCGGTCGGCGGCGTGATCGAATGTGTTGTCACGGGCCTGCCCGCAGGTATCGGCGATCCTATGTTTGACGGCATGGAAAACAGGATTGCGCAGATAGTGTTCGGAATTCCCGCGGTTAAAGGAATTGAATTCGGTGCGGGGTTTGAAGTCGCAAGAAGAAAAGGCAGCGAGAATAACGATCCTTACAGGGTAACGGATGGCAAGATCGTTGCCGAAAGTAATAACGCAGGAGGTGTCCTTGGCGGCATCACAAACGGAATGCCGCTGGTTTTCCGCGCGGCATTTAAGCCGACGCCTTCTATAGCCAAGGAACAGAAGAGCGTTGATATGAAGTCGTTCCAAAATGAGATCCTTGAGGTCAAGGGACGCCACGATCCCTGCATTGTGGTACGTGCCGTGCCGGTTGTCGAGGCAGCTGCGGCAATTGCTTGCTATGACGCGCTGCTTAGTCGAAAAAAAGAAATATAGTGTGGTCCACCCATGGTCACCACGCTCCGCCATTTAAATAATTGTGAAAGGTCTAGATATGTTCAAATGCGGTTTGCTTGGGAGAAAGCTCGGTCACAGCATCTCTCCCCAAATACATTCCATGCTTGCAGATTACTCGTACGAGCTCTTTGAGAAGGAAGAGGACGAGGTCGGCGCGTTTATAGAGGCAAAAGAATATGACGGTCTTAACGTTACCATCCCGTACAAGAAGACTGTATTTCGGTATATGGATGAAGTAAGCGATGTGGCCCGTAAACTCGGCAGCATAAATACGATAGTTAAGCGTAAAGACGGATCACTGTACGGTGACAATACGGATGTTTTCGGTTTCGGTGAGCTTCTGAGAGTCTTCGGAGCAAAGCCGGCGGAGAAGAAAGTGCTTGTGCTCGGCAGCGGTGGCGCTTCGGTTTCTGTTAAATACGTGCTTGAGTCGGTCGGAGCACACACGGTAACAATTAGCAGGAGTGGTGAAGACAACTACAATAATCTCGAGAAACACAAAGATGCGTCGTATATTGTTAATACAACGCCTGTAGGGATGTTTCCGAATGTCGGTGAGACTCCGCTTGATCCTGCTCTTTTTGAGGCGTGTGAGGGTGTTGTTGACATAATTTACAATCCTCCCGTAACAAAGCTTATGGAGCTTGCGGGGAAAGCAGGCATTTCTTCTGTGAACGGGCTGTATATGCTGGTCGCTCAAGCGGCGAAAAGCTCCGCACTGTTCCGGGGTGTGGAGGCGGATGATTCCTTGATTGAAGGTATATATAACAATCTCAGAGAACAATCGTTTACCGCTCATTGACGTTATATCAAAAGGTAGTCCGATACATGGTCGTTTGTCGCGCATCGAACGTGACGACACGTATGATATGAGAGGAGAGAACATGAAAATACTAGTAATTAACGGACCAAACATAAATATGCTCGGAATCAGAGAACCCGGCATCTACGGGACACAAGACTATATGTCTCTTCGTAAACTACTCGAGGATACAGGTAATGAGCTTGGGATTACAGTCGAAGAATTTCAGTCCAACCACGAAGGTGATATTGTTGACAAAATTCAGCATGCATATCGCAGATTTGACGGAATTGTTATAAATCCTGCCGCATATACCCATACAAGCGTTGCAATCCTTGACGCTCTTAAGGCGGTCGGTATTCCGACGGTAGAGGTGCACATTTCCGATGTGTCTGCCCGTGAAGACTTCAGGCAGATTTCCTATGTGCGTGAATACTGTGTAAAAACCATTTCCGGTCTCGGAACAGAAGGATACAGACAAGCGATCATTTTTCTGAAAGACTATATCGTCAGATAAGAAAACTTTAATTTCGGTGTTGATCACACTATCAAGCACCGTTTTATGTAGCACAGAATGATTAAATATGGTATAATGACAGTCGGCACACGATGTGTGGTGCCGGCTGTTATTGTTTGGTTTTTATATGTATATTTTCAGAGAGCGCTTATGAATAATTTTGTTTATGATACGCCCACAAAAGTATATTTCGGAAGAGATGAAGAACTTAAGGTGGGAAAACTGATCGCGAATTACAGACCGAAAAAGGTTCTTGTTCATTACGGGTGTTCCAGCGCAAAACGAAGCGGACTTCTTGACAGAGTACGTGATTGCCTCACGCAGGAAGGAATTCTGTTTGTTGAACTCGGAGGAGTTGTTGCAAATCCCGAACTCGGCCTCGTCAGAGAAGGGATCAAGCTCTGTAAAGAAGAAGGCGTTGATTTTATCCTGGCGGTAGGAGGCGGATCCGTCATGGATTCTGCGAAGGATATTGCGAACGGAGTAGCGAATCCCGCTGATGATGTTTGGGATTTCTCGTGCGGTAAGGCTGTGCCTCAATACACGCTTAATAAGGGTTGCATACTTACGATCGCCGCCGCAGGTTCGGAAATGTCAAATTCATGCGTCATTACAAACGAACAGACAGGCGAGAAGAGAGGATACGGATGTCCGCAAAACAGGATGGATTTTGCCATCGAGAATCCTGAGCTTACGTACACCGTGAGTGCTTATCAAACGGCATGCGGCGCCGTTGACATCTCGATGCACACGATAGAACGGTATTTCTGCCCCGGAGAAGCAACATATCTTACGGATTCTATCGCTGAAGCGGTAATTAAGAATGCGATCAGAGCAGGTAACGAATGTCTTGCCGATCCGAAGAATTATGATGCCAGAGCCAATATGATGTGGGCTTCGTCTCTCGCGCACAACGGTCTGACACAGTGCGGAAGAAGATTCCAGCTTGTGGTTCACCAACTTGAGCATGAGGTTTCGGGAATGTACCCGGGTATTGCTCACGGCGCGGGACTTGCGGCACTTTGGTGCAGTTGGGCACGATATACATATTCCGCCAATATCGGAAGATGGATGCAGTACGCCGTAAGGGTTTGGAATGTTGAATCTGATCTTGAAAATCCCGAGAGGATGATACTTGAGGCAATAAAAAAGCAGGAAGACTGGTACAGGTCGATGAGGATGCCGGTTTCGCTCAGAGAGCTGTCGGTCAAGGAAAGTGACCTTCCCACGCTTGCTCTGCGATGCTCGAGAGATAAAAAGAGAACGCTTGACGGTTATATGAAGCTCGGCTATGACGAAATACTTGACATTTACAAAATGGCATACGGGGAAGAAATAGACGATCTTATTTGATTCGCTTTTAAGAGGAGTTTAAAATGGCTGTTAAAGAATATATCTGTGGAATAGTTTCCGGTGGGGATAAAGCACCCCTTGACGGTATTGAAGAGTGCGGTTTGATCATTGCATGCGACAGAGGATACACACATCTTACAGAGGCGGGTCTTGTTGCAGATCTTTTTGTCGGAGATTTTGATTCATGTGATGAAAACACTCTTGATAATATTCCCCGTCTTGAACTCGAAAAGGAAAAGGATGATACGGATACTTTGGCCGCTATAAGATTTGCCATAGGACAGGGGATTACACAGCTTAGGATGTATTGTTGCTTCGGAGGAAGGATAGATCATTTTCTCGGTAATGTTCAGGCAGCTTCATATGCCGCATCGCTTGGTGTAAAAGTCAGCATGTGTGATGAAAACACAGAGATGTATTTCCTTAATTCAGGGTCGATCACCATTGAAAAGAGAGAAGGCTATTCGCTTTCGTTGCTTTCTGTATCAGACAGTGCTTCGGGTGTTTGGATTGAAGGCGCAAAATACCCGTTAAAGGATAAGACCATATCGAATCTGTTTCCGATCGGCATCAGTAACGAATGGATCGATGATGTTACGATCACGGTAAAGAACGGAGTTATCGTTGTTATGTGTTGCAAAATGAACGGATGATACCCGGTCCGTCAGTAGTTTTCAGTCATACAGAACGGAGTTTTCATGAAGCTTATACATTGTGCCGACATACATCTTGACAGCAGTTTCTCTGCGAATTTTGACAAGGAAAAAGCACGCGAGAGAAAGACGGAACTTCTCCGTACGTTTGTACGTATGACGGAATACGCCGCAGATAACGGGATTGACGCAGTACTTATAGCAGGAGATCTTTTTGATAAGGATGTTGTTTCTGCGATGACACGCAACGGTGTTATCGGAGCGATAGAAGCAGCGCGTAATGTCTTGTTTTATTATCTTAAGGGGAATCATGACCGTAAGGATTTCTTTGGTTCATTGTCTGAAACACCCGAAAACCTCAAAACGTTTAATGACAAATGGACATCATATAAGCTCTCTGAAAAAGTGACATTGTACGGACTGGAATTCAATTCGGAAAATTACAAATCTGCTGCCGATACGCTGGTAACCGATCCTTCTGACATTAATATAGTTATGTTGCACGGTCAGGAATCACCTTCCGCATCGGACAGAACAGAGATCATCAATCTAAAGTCATTTAAAAACAGAAATATTGATTATATGGCGCTCGGACACGTTCATGCCTACAAAAACGCAGTACTTGACGCAAGAGGACGTTATTGTTATCCCGGATGTCTGGAGGGAAGAGGATTTGATGAAAGCGGAGAACATGGATTTGTTGTTCTCGATATTGATGAGCGATCGGGGAAGATCGAAACATCGTTGATTAACATTGACTCAAGAAAATTTATCAACATCGAGGCCGATATCACCGGACTTCTGACTACGAGGCAGATGACGGATCTTATCTCCGGGAAGCTTGAAGCTTGCGGGGCTACCGCAAAGGACTATGTCAGAGTTGTTCTTAAAGGGCAAACAGATGTTGAGGCCGAGAAAAACGAAAAACTTATAGCAAAGACATTTGAAGAAAAATACTGCCTGTTCAGACTTTATGATGAGTCGGCTTTTTCAATCGATTACGAAAGTTATGCTGCCGATAGGTCGCTTAAAGGTGAATTCATTCGAACTGTTAAGGACGATGTCACGGTACCTGACGATAAGAAAGCATCCGTCATAAGATATGGTATCAGAGCACTTCTGGGGGAAGATATTATCGAATGACGCATGACGAAAGGGACTGTTTATGAGGATGATCGAATGTAATATAATGAATTTTGGCACACTTAGCGATTTTCATTATGATTTTCAACATGGTATCAACAGGATAATCCGCGGCAACGGATTCGGAAAGAGCACGTTTGCCGCTTTTATTCGTGTCATGCTTTACGGATTTGAAGGCGAGGGAAAGAGGGACACACTAGCGCGCGAACGCAAGTTTTATGAACCGTGGCAAGGCGGAAATTACGGCGGAGACATTGTTTTTGAAACTGCGGGTAAGTGTTACCGCCTGACCAGAACATTTGGAAAAAAGGCCGATTCCGACGCTTTTGAATTACGTGATATGTACACAAATCTTGTTTCTAACGATTTCTCAGAAAACATCGGATACGAACTTTTTGATATGGACTCCGAAACATTCAGAAGAACTGTGTTTGTCAGTCAGGACGGAATGGAGACTTCGGTAAACGATACCATCAGCGGTAAGATCGGTGCGCTTGTGGATAATACCGATGATCTTAACGCATTTGAAAAAGCAAAATCAGCTCTTGATGAATTAATATTGTCACTGACTCCGCGTCGTAAAACAGGTGAAGTAAGCAGGCTCAACGATCGTATCACAGCCCTTGAAGCAGAAATACTTCCGGCAGATAGACTTGATGAGTCAATGCAGAGTTTGATCAAGATGCGCGAACAGGAAGAAGAAAAGCTTTATAACCTGAAAAAAGAGAAGAACGATCTGACAGAAAGGGCGGCAAAGCTTGGAAAAAGCATTGAGATCGCTAACAAAAAAGAACGTTACGAAGCCCTTTCTGCCGACCTCAATGTAAAAAAGACAGCACTTGACGACTGTCAGAGAGAATTACCGGAAGGCACGGACATTTCAAAGCTTCCGCTGAGCAGTATCATACGTGGTAAGGCGCGTGATTATATGATGGCTGCATCTTCATTTGATGGTTCTAAGCTTCTTGAGCTCTCGGATAATGAGGAGGCGAATTATATACGTCTTTGCGATACCTACGGGGATGAAGATCCTGTACGTAAAGCGTACGAATATATCGAAAGACGTCGTGACCTTAAAGAACTCGATAATGATTTACATGAGACAGATGAAAAATTAAGGGAGATAAACGAAAAAGAGGAAGCTGCAAAAAAGGAACAAAAAAAGAAATCATTTCGTTTCGGAGCAGTTTGTGTTTTCCTTTTACTCAGTAATGTGATCTATTTTTTTATAGACGATCCGATTGTCGGAATCGCTGACACGGTTATTACTTTATTCATCTGTCTTGCTTTTTTTGTATGGTATCACAAAAACCGTGATATAATAGTTTTTGATGAAGAAAGAAAGGACATCCTTAATCGGATGGAGAATATAAAAAAAGAAAGAGATGCTTTGTCTTCACAGATTTGTGCTTTCGTCTCAAAGTACGGAAAAGACAGTTCTCCGGAGATGATTGCATTCTCTCTCAAAGAAATAATAAATGACCATGAAGCGCTTATTAACCTGAAAAATAAAAAGGAACGCGCTGAAGCAGCATCCCAAAACGCACACTCTGAAATTGACGGAATTATGCGTTATATAAGCGAAACGATCGGTACCGAACCGGAAGAAGATCCGTACACTCAGTTACTTCGTTATGCCGACACAACCGACAGGGTAAGGGAAGCACTAAAGGCTTTTGAGGAAGCGCAGGAGTCGCTTCGACGTTTTAAGGAAGAAAACGATATTAATGAAATCGAAAATTCTGCGGTGTCAATAGAGGGATCTCTTTCGGAAACGACCGCAAGGCTTTCCGAAGTCTCAATGCTTGCCGATGAATCGGCAGAGCGGCTGGCCTCGCTTGACAGACGCAGTGATGAGCTTGAGTCAAGCCTCGAATACATCACGGAAAAGAGAGCGGAAAAGGAAGCGCTTAAAGAGGAACGGGACAGAAAGCATGAGATATACGAATGCTGCGTTATCGCGAAAGACCGTCTGGTAGCTGCAAAAGAAAACCTTTCGGCACGTTACATCAGGCCGATCTATGAGAAATTTATGTATTATCATACCAAGATCACCGGTGATCAAACACATGAATATATGGTCGATGCCAATATTGATGTCTCTGTAAAGGAATACGGAATGACACACTCGATCGGACAGTTGAGTCGCGGACTCAAGGATGTTGTTGGATTGTCACTTCGTATGGCATTCATCGATGTAATGTTTCCGGAAGAAAAACCCGTGATCATTCTTGACGATCCTTTTGTTAATCTTGATCGTGTTAATTTGGATGCGGCGGAAAAACTGATGGATTTGATCGGTCGGGATTATCAGGTGATTTATTTTGCGGCTCGTGAGGATTCGGAACCTCAGATTCAGATATAAATAATTTAGAAGTCCGGGAGAATTATATGAACACCTTATTTACTCAGAAAAAGGCACTTAATCCTTACCTTCCTTCATGGGAATATGTTCCCGACGGAGAACCTCATGTCTTCGGAGACAGAGTCTATGTGTACGGCTCACATGACTATTTTAACGGTTGGGTTTTTTGCCTCGGCGACTATGTTTGCTGGTCTGCACCCATAGATGATCTTTCGGCATGGAGATATGAAGGTATTATCTATAAAAGAACGGATGATCCGATAAACGATGATAACAGGATGGTGCTTTATGCGCCGGATGTATGTCAGGGTCCCGACGGTCGTTATTATCTTTATTATTTCTATGACAAGAGATCCTGCATCAGTGTTGCCGTTTCGGATAAACCCGAAGGACCTTTTGTTTTTTATGGCAGAGTTCAAGATAAAGCGGGAGGACTTATCGGGGAAAGAAACGGTGATGAACCTTATTTTGATCCCGCGGTCCTTGTCGAGGGCAATTATGTTTATCTTTACGGCGGATTCTGCGGACACGGTGACAGATCGCGATCGGGCTGTATGGTGACCGTTCTTGACGCAAGCGATATGCTTACCGTTGTGAAAGATCCGACGGTTGTAATTCCCGGAAACTGCTACAGTAACGATACAGGGTATGAAAGTCACGCATATTTTGAGGGACCTTCGATCCGAAAAGCCGGTAACAAATATGTTCTTGTTTATTCGTCCGAGCGTATGTGTGAGCTTTGTTATGCCGTTAGCGATTCACCGGATAAAGATTTTGTGTATAAGGGGTGTATTGTTTGCAACAATGATACAGGAATAGATTCATATAAGCCGGCTGATATGCCCACGGCTTACGGCGGAAACAATCACGGCGGACTTGTGCAGATCGGTGAAGACTGGTACATTTTCTACCACAGACAGACCAATGGAACATGGTATTCACGTCAGGGCTGCGCCGAGAAGGTTTATGTTTCCGAAAATGCAGAGATTCCTCAGGTTGAGATGACTTCATGCGGACTTTCCGATTCGCCTATTGAGGGTAAAGGCTTTATCCCCGCATATATTGCTTGCAATCTTTTCACTGACAAAGACATGTCACCCATGGTCGGAATGGGCGCCGGCAGCGGATCGATTCCGAAGATAACTCAGGACGGACGCGATGGTGACGAAGAACCCGGATATATCGCCAATTTCAGGGACGGGGTTACTGCCGGATTTAAGTATTTTGAACTTAAGGGTGTTAAGAAAGTTACTATCATTACACGAGGCTACGGTAACGGAACTTTCAGTTTTGCTACGGCAATCGGAGAAAAGCCGGTTGCCGAGGTAAAGGTTTCAAACACGAATTTCTGGGAAGAAACTTCGGGAGAAGCTTCGTTCCCCGACGGAACATTCCCGATTTACGTAACATATAAAGGCGATAATGCGCCTTCGGTTCTGGGATTCATACTTGAATGACCGGTTTATACGGGTCGGGTGCCGTAAATTATACCGCTTCTAAAGAATGACTTGGTACATAGTTATGTTTTTTTGAGGAGATATAAAATGAACAAGCGTAAGCTTTGGACACTCAGATATACTCTCATTAACGTTACATATTTTGCCGCATTTTGTACCGTACACGCATATGCGGCAGTATTTCTGCTTGACAGCGGTTTTTCAAACACAGAGATCGGTGTTGTTCTTGCCGCAGCAAACATTCTGTCGGCACTTTTTCAGCCTCTGGTGGCAGCAGTGATCGACAGACGGGGGTTCTTTACCAACAGAAACGTTATGATGATATGTGCCGGTGTGATTGCCGGCGGAGCGGTGATACTTTTGTTTGCCGGTTCCGTAAAGCTTGTCGTGTTCGTCGTATTCACACTCATGTACATGGTTCAGTTCACATATATGCCCGTCATGACTGCTTTGAATTTTGAATATCAGCGCGGTGGCGCGAAGATCTTTTACGGTCTTGCGAGAGGTCTCGGCTCGGCCGGATTTGCCGTAACAAGCGCAATTATCGGAACGGTCGTTGAGAATGAAGGTGTCGGTGTTCTTCTTTATGTCACGATAGCTGTAATGGCGCTTCATGCTGTCATTGTTTATTTTTTCAGACTTCCCCAAAAGACTGAAAATATAGATAAAACCGAAAAAACTGAATATATCGATAATAATGATGTCAATTCATCGGAAGAAAAGACAAAGAAGGAAACAAGCTTAAGCAATTCGAAAAAGAAAGGTAACGAAAGCAGTTCTATCCCCGAGTTTATAAGAAGTTATCCCGCATTTATGCTTATGCTTGCGGCGACAGTCTTTTTGTTTTTCACGCATAACATGCTCAACGATTACCTGATACAGATACTCCGCCCCCTCGGAGGAGGAGAGTCCGAGATGGGAATCGCCACATTCCTCGCAGCGGTCCTCGAACTGCCCACAATGGCGGTGATAACTCTTGTCAGCAAAAAAGTGAGCATGAAACTGATGCTCGTTGTTGCCGGTGTATCGTTTACCGTCAAAGCAGTAATCATGCTTCTTGCCAATAACATACCGGTCGCATATGTCAGTCAGGCGATGCAGATGCTCGCATATGCGGTTTTCATCCCGGCAGCGGCTTATTATGTCAGCGAGAATATTGCCGAGCATGATCAGGTCAAAGGGCAGGCATTTGTTACGAGTTGCTTCACACTTGCGGGGGTGTTCAGCTCGCTTGTGTGCGGTATCGTTCTTGACATTCTCGGCGTTGTCGAAATGCTTGTTATCGGTGTTATTGTCTCATGTGTCGGTACGCTGCTTATCGTATGCGCCATGAAGATGTCCGGCAGAAACACAAAAAAACAAAAGATGTTCTCAAATGTTTAGTGCATCAAAGGGTTAACTGTTCTATGAGAGCATTTATGATTTATGAAAGCGAATGAAAATGATGACTTATAAGATTGACAAAAAAGTATTTTACGGTAAGCTTTGGGCGCTGGCTTTGCCTATTGCTTTCCAATCTCTTATGGGTTCGGCCGTTGCGGTCGGCGACGCGCTTATGCTCGGAAACGTCGGTCAAACGGAGATGACCGCCGTTTCTCTGGCTACCCAGATACAGTTTGTCCAGTACCTGATCATCTTCGGTGCCACGGCTGCGGGATCGATCCTGGGCGCGCAGTATTTCGGAAAAGGAGATCATGTAACACTCAAAAAGATTTTCAACCTGATGATCCGTTTTTCATCGGTTGTTTCTTTGGTATTTTTCCTTGCGTGCATGTTCATTCCCGGACCCCTAATGATGATCTTTACCGATTCCGAAACACTTATAAGGATCGGAAGCGATTATCTGAGGATCGCGGCCTTCTCGTACCTTATGAACGGAGTATCGCAGTGCTACCTGGCGATGATGAAAGTCAGCGATCATGTCAAAGCCAGCGTGTTTATCAGCTGCGTGGCGGTACTCGGAAATATCGGACTTAATGCAGTCTTTATCTTCGGACTCCTTGGTGTACCGGCCATGGGTGCACGCGGTGCTGCCGTTGCAACGCTTATAGCACGCGCGGTCGAGCTCACTCTTTGTTTTATCGTTTCGGGAGGCAAAAAGCATGTTCGTCCGGATCTAAATATATTTAAGAGCAAAAAAGGACTGACACGTGACTTTATCAGGCAGCTTATGCCCTTGCTCGGCGGTTCGCTCCTTTGGGGCGTCGGTTTTACCTCATATACAGCGATCATCGGTCATATGGGAGAGGATGCAGCCGCTGCAAACTCGGTGACCGGAGTAATGAGAGAACTCATATCATGTCTCTGTAACGGTATCGGTAATGCAGCTGCCATCATGGTCGGAAATGAGCTGGGTGCCGGAGATCTCGAAAAAGGAAAGGCGTACGGTCTTAAGCTTAAGAACATCTCATGGGTCATCGGAGCGGGATCTTCGCTTGTCGTTATCGCGGTAATACCTCTCTTGAAGCTCATAGTTAAGCTTAATGATGAATCTTCCCAGTATCTTACCGGGATGATGCTGATAACCGCATTGTACATGATCGGGCGCTGCGTTAATACCATTACGATCAATGGAGTTCTTGACGGTGGAGGAGATACTTTCTTCGATTTCATAAGCCTTCTCATCACCATGTGGTTTATAGCTGTACCGCTCGCGATACTCGGAGCATTCGTGTTCGACTGGCACGTCTTTGCGGTATATGCCTGCACCTGCCTTGACGAAGTCGGGAAGATACCGTGGGTAATGGCTCGGGTTCGCAAATATAAATGGGTGAGAAATCTTACCAGGTAGAACAGGGTGGTCCCCGGGGAACAACCATGGTCCAACCTCTGACATATTTGTATTTTCTGAAATTTGTGGTACAATATCGTACTGTAAGTATTTTGTATGCACCTGTAGCGAAGTGGATAACGCGCAGTCTTCCGAAGTCTGAGATCACAGGTTCAAATCCTGCCAGGTGCGCTGACACATAGAACGGGTGAGCACGGTCTGCGTGTTCACCCGTTCGTTGTTAAACAGATGAACATCAGGGGAACAAAAAATGAGATGTTATGTTTTCCCCGAATGATAGACTGATAAAAAACTCAGGAGGTATATATGCCGTTTTTTTTCAGTATGGTGGTTGTTTTAATGCTCTTGTTTCTTACGGGTACGGCTACATTTTATATTAAGCTGTTCCCCCGAAAACGTATCTGCAGGATCATGGCTGTTGCGGCAATGGTCCTTGTAAATATCGGAACAGTATATTTTATGGTTGGCGGAATGTCTGATACGGACGGATTTCTCTACAGATTATGTATGTTACTTGCAACCATATGTTTCATCATAAACATATACGGAGCGATTTTTTATCTTGTTTCGCTTCTGATCCGTCTCGTTTGCAGGATCGTAAAAAAACGTGAATCAAAAGTCAGTACTTTTCTCAGGGGAAAATATTACAGATTTTGGGTACTCGGATTTACAGTACTTCTCGGAATTGCCGGTTATATCAATATGTCGATTGTTAACGTTTATGACTATGAGGTTTACACCGACAAGCTTCAGACCGGGAAGGAGTACAGCTTTGCTGTAATAACTGACATGCATCTTTCAACCGGTATTTATGCGAACAGAGTAGGCGACCTTTTTGAAAAGATCAACGATACAGGTTGTGATGCGGTTCTTTTTGTCGGGGATATTGCGGATAATAAAACTTCAAAAGGAGCATATGATGCTCTTAAAGAGGCTCTTCCGACCATTAAGGCACCGCTCGGAGCTTTTTATGTGGATGGTAATCATGACGGGTCAGGCAGTGAAAATATGAGAGTTCTGATGCGTGAGTGTGGGGTTATTGTTTTGTCGGATGAAAAATATGAGCTCACCGGGGAGATTACTCTTTACGGACGTAATGATCCAAGATCGTTCAGAGGTGGAAGGCTGATAGTTCCGGACGATCTGCCGGAGGACAAGTATAATCTTATCATGACGCACCAGCCTGTTGATCTGGCGGATTTTGCCGCTGCCGGAGGTAATCTTTCTGTTAGCGGACATACACACGGAGAACAATTTCCGCTCATGTATCCGATCATTGCTGCAAGTAACGATGCGGTCATGGGTCATTCTGAGGTTAACGGCATGGACTTGATAGTAAGCCGCGGAGTCGGAGGATGGGGGCTTCATTTCTCGCTTCCTTCGCCAAAGGAGATAGCACTTGTACATGTGATCGGAAAATGATCCTGCGAAAATAAAGAAGAGCCGGATGATGGTCATTCCGGGGATGGAATAAGCGGTAAAAACGTATTTGATGAGGAGGGGATGTATGGCAGACAATCAATTGATCCTGAGAACAGCGGATCTGTTTATAAGCCCGATCCCTGCCATTGAACTCGAAAGACTTGGACTTCGCGATGAAACCGGGACGGAAGAACCGGAAACGGATGTTTTGAATGAAAAAGAAAAATCCGAAGAAGAAACGAATGACTCGGAAAAGAGCATGGTTTTGTCACGAAAGGATGTCGATCCGCTTGCGGGAGACAGTATTTTCTTTGGCGGACGTCTTTCGGACAATTCAGACATAAATGAGAGAAAATACTTAAATCGCGATCTTTGTGCACGTATTGCACAAAAGTGCCCGGACGATGAAGATGATAACTACATCTGGAGTACGGCATGGCGTGTGGGACTTCGTTCCGATACAAAGGTGCAGGTAGGGCTTTTCCGTTTCCTAGGACCTCAGATCAGGGGGAGAGTCGGATTTGAGCTTGTGATCTACCCCGAGTACAGACATATGGGATATGCGCGCCAGCTGATCGCGAAGATGACATCCTTTGCATTCGATAAGAATGATGTCTATTATCTTTACACGAATGTTCCGGACAGTGAGAATCCCGGGGAATATGAAAGGCTTCTGAGACGTTCGGGATTCAGAACCGAAGAAGAAATGAACGATCCGTTTGCTGCAGACAGATTTATTGCCGATGAAGAAATCATAAATCACAGGATCCCGGATATGCTGATCAAAGAAGCCGGCGTTACATCTTATTCGGCAGCATATGTGATGATCGGTCTTTGCGTCGGGATGATCATAAGCATCTATTCAAACCTTATGCTTGAAGGTCTTGCCGGAGGGTTGATATTCTCGACTGTTCTGGGTGCTGTTATGGATCATTTTGAGCTGAAACACCGAAGGCTTATTCTTACGGGAGAAGAAGGAAAAAACCGAAAAACAGAAGATTAGTTTATTAGCCGACAGATATCGGGAAAGCATATAAAATACGAAAAAGGATACCACATGCGTCGTCTGGTCATAGGTATACTCGCACATGTCGATGCGGGTAAAACAACATTATCGGAAGCGATCCTTTACAAAACCGAAAGGATCAGAAAGCTGGGAAGAGTCGATAAAAAGGACGCTTTCCTTGATAATTTTGCTCTTGAACGCGAACGCGGAATTACCATATTTTCCAAACAGGCGGTTTTTGAAAGGGGAGAAATAAGCTTTACGCTGATAGACACTCCCGGACATGTTGATTTTTCCACAGAAACAGAGAGGGTTTTATCCGTTCTTGATATTGCCGTTCTTGTTATCAGCGGAACAGACGGAATCCAGGCTCACACCAGAACACTTTGGCGTCTTCTTGAGCATTACGATATCCCGACTTTTATCTTTATAAACAAAATGGACCGTGAAGGAACCGATCGCGACGCCATCGGCAAAGAGCTTGCGGCGCAGTTTTCCGATGCCTGTATCGCCTTTGACGACCCTTCATGCGCCGAGCATATCGCCATGTGTGACGAGGAGATCATGGAAAGGTACCTTGAAACGGAAGAGACAGAGGTAGAGGACATCAGGGATCTTGTCGGTGAAAGGAAGCTTTTTCCATGTTTCTATGGATCCGCATTGAAGCTTGACGGTATTGATGAGTTTCTTGACGGCCTCGCTGAGTTTTCGCCTCGCGTACCCCCTGAAGGTGATTTTTCGGCTGTGGTATATAAGATAGGTCGCGACGCGGATGGCAACCGTCTTACTTACATGAAGATCACCGGCGGAGTTCTAAAGAATAGGACGATTCTTGAGTACTCTGCTATTCGTGATGAGACTGTTCTGCTTCGTAAGACCGATGACGGAGGGGATGATTCACCTGCTCTTGTTGAACACAAGGAGAAGGTCACTCAAATCCGCATATATTTCGGAGAAAAGTATGATACCGTCGAAACTGCCGAGCAAGGCACGGTTGTTGCGGTTCTCGGACTTAGTGCAACATATGCGGGACAGGTTTTGGGCGAAGAGGATGATGAGCCCTCGACGAGGATTGCCCCCGTTATGACATACAAGGTTATCGCAAGGGACAGATCCGCCCTTACCGCGCTTCTGCCGAAGCTCAAAATTCTCGAGGAAGAGGATCCGACACTCGGAGTCACCTGGAACGATGAGCTCAGAGAACTGCAGATCAGGGTAATGGGGGAGATACAACTTGAGATCATTAAACGACAGATGTCTGACAGATTCGGAGAAGATGTTGATTTCGACAAAGGAAGTGTTCTGTACAAGGAGACCGTTTCGGGACCTGTTCTGGGAGTTGGACACTTTGAACCGCTCAGGCATTACGCGGAAGCACAACTTCTTATAGAGCCCGCATCCCGCGGGATGGGACTTTCTGCCGAATCGAGAGTATCCGTCAACGAACTTGAGCTAAACTGGCAGCGTCTGATACTTACCCACATCTATGAAAGAAGGCATAAAGGTGTACTTACGGGATCGGAACTCACGGACGTTAACATAAGCATTGTGGCTGGACGCGCGCATCTCAAACACACAGAAGGCGGAGATTTCAGACAGGCGACATACAGGGCCGTGAGGCAGGGGCTTATGCGCGCCCGTGAAGAAGGTAAATGCGTTCTCCTTGAGCCTTATTATGAGCTTACCGTCGAGCTTCCGCGCGTGAACTGCGGTCGAGCAATGAGTGACATAGAGAGCCGCTCGGGTCGTGTGACTTCGCAGTATGAGATCGGATTCAATGATATGGTTGGTATCATTGGAGTCGCGCCCGTTTCGACCATGCAAGGTTATTCTCGTGAGGTGGCCGCCTACACGAAGGGTCTCGGGAGTGTTTATTGTTCGTTTTTCGGGTATCTGCCGTGCCATAACACAGAGGAAGTCGTGGTCTCAACCGGTTATGAACCGGAGAAAGATCTTCGCAACCCTTCATCGTCTGTTTTTTGCGCTCATGGGGCCGGATTTGTTGTCGAGTGGAACGATGTGGACAGCTATAAGCATCTTGATTATGATACGGAAACAGGAAAGATCAGGGACGAAAAAAATACAGACCCGTCTGCACCCATCAATTTTGTTTCGCATGCCACGGATGAACCCGCTATCGGAACCGAGGAGATAGATGCGATATTGTACAGGACGTTTCATGCTAATAAAAAGGATACATCGTACAGGAATCCGTTCAAAAAACACAAGGCAGATAAAGCAAAAAGCATATCCCGGTCTGCAGGGGGTTATTCCTCGGTTAAAGACAAGGAATACTACGATGGCTCGGATAACGGTGAATCTGTAAAAGACAAATACACAAAGAATCAAAAACAGGGGACACGGGAACGCTACCTTCTCGTGGACGGTTACAACATCATCTTTAAATGGTCCGAGCTTGCTGAACTCGCAAAGATAAACATCGACGGTGCCAGAGAGCGACTCAACGATATACTTTGTGATTATCAGTCGCAGAACGGATGTAAGCTGATGGTTGTCTACGATGCCTACCGTGTTGCAGGTCATCCTACGGAGTACTTTAATCATCATAACATCATCGTTGTATATACAAAGGAAGCCGAGACAGCTGACAAATTCATAGAGCGTTTTGCGCATGAGAACGCAAAGCAGATGGATATAAGCGTTGCGACATCCGACGGACTTGAGCAGATCATCATCCGCGGTGCGGGCTGCAGGCTTGTAACAGCGAGTGACCTTCTGGAAGAAGTAAACCTGACAAGAAAGGAAACACGCAGAAAAATTGAAGACGGACCGCTACAAAGGGCTACCACAAGAATTGGGGATATACTGCAATGACAGGGCTGCTAGGGGACGGGGGTAGTAGTCCATTTTGTGAGCTCCGCGCCCGAAGTGTTTTCCGAAAGCCATATCGAACGTCGGTACTTAACGACCGTATTTCAGGTCGTTTATGTACCGCTACGAGAGATAATGGAGCGAGAGCGTCTTTCGGAAAATGGTTCGTGGCAGGAGCGATAAAAAAATGAGCTACTACCCCCGTCCCCAAGGGACCACCCTCTGTTATTGTTATGCTATATCGTCAAGTTGTGAAGTATACAGTCCGTAGTACGCTCCTTTTGCTTGCATTAGCTCGTCATGATTTCCGGCCTCTACGATACCGCCGTCATCGATGTACATGATGAGATCGCAGTTGCGGATCGTAGAAAGGCGGTGTGCGATGATGAAGGAGGTACGACCCTTTAGCATGGTGTCCAGACCCTTCTGAAGGGCTTTCTCGGTTTGCACGTCGATACTCGAAGTAGCCTCATCGAGGATCAGTATGGCGGGATCGGAGAGAAGCGTGCGAGCGAAGGAGATTAACTGCTTCTGGCCTTGCGAAAGGAGAGAACCGCGTTCCTTCACTTCGGTGTCATAACCGTCCGACATGTTTTTGATAAAGTGATCCGCGCAAACCTTTTCCGATGCTCTTTTTATTTCTTCGTCAGTTGCATCCAGCTTTCCGTAACGGATGTTGTCTTTTATAGTTCCCGAGAAGATGAAACTGTCCTGAAGCATGATGCCCATTTGTGAGCGTAGCGATTCGAGCGTAACCTTACTTATGTCGTGTCCGTCAATAAGAACACGACCGTTGTCCACATTATAGAAACGTGAGATGAGATTTACGATCGTGCTTTTACCTGCGCCCGTCGGACCGACGAGAGCAACGCTCATGCCGGGTTCGATCTTAAACGAAACGTGATGAAGAACTTCCTTGTCCTCTTCGTATGAGAATGATACATCATCAAATTCCACACCACCTTTGATGGGGGGAAGCTCTGTCGCATCTTCCGCATTGTCCACGGTAACTTTTTCACCAAGTGTTTCAAAGATCCTCTCAAGATACGCCATGTTATTCATGAAATTGTTGAAGATGTTTCCGAGGTTCATGATGGGCTGCCAAAATCTTGCCGCATATGAAGAAATCGCGATGATTATGCCGACCGATTTGGCACCCGCTCCAAAGAGAATCATACCGAAAAGAAAGATGGCGGCACGGATAAATACCGAAATACCGTCGATACCGGGCCAGATAAGGTTGTTGTAGGTTACGGCTTTCATCCAGGTTTTACGGCAATCCTGAGAAAGATCCGCGAAGATTTCGGCGTTCTCCTTCTCACGGGCAAAGATCTGGGTAATACGCGCACCGACGATGTTTTCCTGAAGATACGCATTGAGGTTTGAGTTCTTATTGGAAACCATCTGCCATGCTTTGCGCTGCCTGTTCTTTATGAAGAACATGAAAGCAGCAAGTACGGGCACTCCGCACAGAACAACGAGAGACATCTCCACATCGGTTATAAACATGAAAACCACGATGAATATGAGGTTGATCATCTCGAGAATGGTGTTTATAAGTCCGTTTGAGAGCATATCCGAAACAGAGTTGACGTAATTAACGACACGGATCAGGATCTTTCCGTGAGGTCTTGAATCGTAATAATCGAAGGAGAGCTTCTGAAGGTGAGCGAAAAGGTCTTTTCGTATATCAAAGATTATGCTCTGCGAAACCTTTACCATGATACGCTGTCTGATCGTTACGAAGATGATGCTGACGATAAATGCAACAATCAGCAGAATAACAAGCGTAATGAGATATTTGGTATCCTTTTCGGGTATCGCTTTGTCAAGCGCCTGTTGTGTTATCATGGGAGCGAAAAGCGCCGCACCCGCACCTATCGCGCTCATAAGCATTGCGAGGAGCATGCGTGAAAGATATCTTTTGATATATTTCGAGGCGAGCAGAATATGCCTCATGTTAAACTCTTCCTGAAGGGTTTCGTCCACTCCGTAAGTGTTTCGTTTAGCCATATCAACAGTTCACCCCCTCTGCATCCGTTTCTTTTCCTATCATCTCCGAAGAATCATGCAAAATACCGTTCCTAAGCTCAAGCCCCGTCTGAAGCTCAACAAGGTTCGCGTAGTAGCCGCCTTTTGCACAGAGCTCCTTATGAGTTCCTTCTTCGATGATTTTTCCGTCACCCATAACAAAGATCTTATCGCAGTACTTTGTTGTGGAGATCCTCTGTGCGATGATTATCTTTGTGCAGTTAAAATCAAGCTCGGCAAGAGAATCTCTGATGTGTTTTTCGGTCTCCATATCGACTGCGGAGGTAGTATCGTCGAGTATGAGGATCGAAGGCTTGATGGCAAGCGCGCGTGCAAGCGAGATACGCTGCTTCTGACCTCCGGAAAGACCTACTCCGCGCTCGCCGACGATCGTTTCGAGACCTTCGGGCATCTTGTCTATGAACTCCTGCGCTGCGGAATATTTTGCATATTTGATAACTTCGTCAGTGGATAGCGAACTGTCGCCGTACGCGATGTTGCCCTCGATCGTGTCGGAATAGAGCAACACATCCTGGGTTGCAAGACCGATATTTTGCCTCAGGTCCGTGAGCTCATAGTCGCTGACGTTTATGCCGTCAATTCTGATTTCGCCTTTATCCGGATCGTAGAATCTCGGTATCATGTGGATGAGCGATGTCTTGCCACAGCCCGTTTCGCCTATTATGGCCACTGTCTGACCCGGCTCAATTTTCATTGTGATATCCCGAAGAACGGGGATCGAACCGCCTTCGTAACCGAAGGATACATGATCAAATTCGATAAGACCTTTAAAACGCCCCGGATGTCTGACCGCATTTTCTTTTGAAACGATACCGGCCTGAGAATTGTAGATCTCCATGACCTTTTTAGAAGCAGCGGCGAAGCGCTGAAATTCGTTCATGATGTTTCCGAGCATTCTCATTGGATTGGCTATGGCCCATATAAGCATAGAGAAAGATACATATTCACCAACAGTAATCCTTCCGTTTATTATGAAAAGTCCGCCTGCAAGAAGCAGGATGACCGGCAGAAGGTTTGCAAATGTCTCGATAACCGGGAAGTATTTAAGCCAAGTGCGCTGTGTGTCCATGTTCGCTTCGGCGTAACTAGTGTTAGACCTGTTAAACTTATCCTTTTCGTACTCCTCACGCGCAAATGCCTTAACAACACGGTTGCCGGAGATGTTTTCCTGTGCGTCGGTATTAAGCCCCGATAGTCTGTCACGCAAAATGCGATGTTTTTCCGCAGAGGCTTTTTTGAATCTGAGGATTACCAGAAAAAGAAGCGGAGTGATGGAAAGCACGCAGATCGCAAGCACCCAATCCATGATAAAGAAGTAAACGGCCGTAGCGATAAAAAGAGAAAAGCTGTCCACAACCGCTTTAATGACCCATGCAACATTATGTCTCACGGCATCAAGGTCTCCGGTGAGACGGGTCATTAGGTCACCCGTCCTGTATTCGTTATAAAAGTTCATGTCCTGATGCTCGATTTTGTCAAAGAGAAAATTCCTCACTTTGTAGAGTGCATGCTGTGAAACATATTCATATGCCATGCACGTGAAATAAACGATCGTGATCCTGACAAGTGTCAGTCCCACCATCAAAGAAAGATTGAGGATAAAGCTGTCGAGATTATCCGTAAGGGGGATGCCTTTTGCGGCCGATTCCTCGAACAACGTAACTATTTCCCCGGAAAAGTAGGGAACGATGAGCTGCATTATATTATAGACGATCGTCATGATAATGGCTGACACATACATGACGCGATGTCCCTGCATGTTCCCCCAAAGCCATCTCATCCATGATTTTTTCCCTTGTTCACGGACTGTCCTACCCATTTTTTCAAAATACTCCTTGATCACTGCAGATATAAGCAAATATTTTTATTACATACAAAAAATATATTAAGTCGCACTACGAAGTCATACAATCCATTTTTTGCGATTTATACCTCCATCTTTTGTCCTAAAGGTGCTGTCTTGATTGACATAAGTCAGTTATACTGTTATCCTGATTTTACAGGCGTGTATGTAAATGTATTACCATATTATAAAAAAGGAATTAAATATCATATAAACAACAGGAGGGTTACAATGGAGCAGAAATTCTACAAATGCGAGCACTGCGGCAACATAATCGCCATGGTTAAGAATACGGGTGTTCCCGTAGTTTGCTGCGGAGAGAAGATGAAGGAGATCGTCCCCGGAACAGTTGACGCTTCCCTCGAAAAGCACGTGCCGGTGTTTGAGATCAAGGACAACATCGTTTATGTAACTGTCGGTGCAGTACTTCATCCCATGGAGGAGAAGCACTTCATCGAATGGATCTCGCTTCAGACAAGTGCCGGCAATCAGCGTAAGGTGCTTACACCCGGAGTGGAGCCCAAGGCGCAGTTTGCGCTTTGCGAAGGTGAGACGGTAGAAGCCGTTTATGCTTACTGCAATCTTCACGGTCTTTGGAAAGCCTGATTTTTTAATCCGAAATCAGAAAGCCGGGTGCATTGGGCATCCGGCTTTGTTTTTGGGGTTTGAAGAGAAATTCCGACAACTATTGGGATCGGCCGTTTCTCTTCGTTTGTATGTCTTTATTTTAGACGTCATTTATGTTAGATTTATGACATAAAAAAGTAAGTTTATGGTCATTTAACGATGTTGAAATAATGATGAACAGGCGGAAATGAGAGGATAAAGAATGAAAAAAACACATATTTTGACGGTATTTTGGTGCCTCGTGATAATCCTCGGCTCAATCGGGACAAGTCCCGCACAGGCCAGATCAAACGGAAAAGACGAGCTGCTTTATTATCATGGATTCGGCACAATGGCTCCCTTTGGCAGCTGGTTTACTTATGATGTCGATATTGACGTGACAGTCAACAGAACCACGAAAAAGGCAGATGTATCTTTTGCGCGCAGCAATTACAAGGCAGACTGGGAGTGGCTCGAAGAAGAATACCCGGAAAATGCTGCGTCTTACAGGACTTTCATGGCCACCAATACGGCTTATGGACATCTGACTGCGGATATCACGGATGATCAGTACGACAAAGGCAGCAAGAACGCTTTCGTACTCGAAAACTTTGTTTGGGATACCGAAAAATTCAATATTGACGGTTCAGCCGGTTTTCCGAAGTACCCGGGACGGCAGATACGTATCAACGGATGGCAGAAGAAGTATGTCGGAGGGCTGAGTTCAGGATATATTGGATGTGAAAACACGGATTATTCCGGATGGAATATCTTTTTTGAACTGCAGGACGCGCCGCCCAAGAAGCAGATCAGCGAGTACACGATCGGGAAGGACAACTTCAGTTTCGTAAACGACTACAGTTCGTTCTTTAAAAAATCCGCGGGATCGGTAAGGCCCAAGATCTTTAAGGGTAAATCTTTTGCCTACGGGACTTCGGGTTACATGCTTGATAAGAAAACATACAATAAGCTTATCAAAGGACAGTCGAACGGTATGATCGCTGCGATGAACATATACCTGAGCGGCAAGTGGCGCGGTGACTGTCGCGGTATGTCCATTATGAGCGACCTGCTTTTTGAGGGCAAGATCGGTCTCGGAAGCGTCGGAGGGGCACAGGATGCCTACAGCCTCAAAAAACCCGTAAGTAATAAAGAACTTGCCAACCTTATCGCTTATTATCATATGAGCAGTAATTTCAACCGTCTCAGGTATTGGAATGCTAATATCGGTAATAATGCGAGCAGTGCAGACAGCGCCTTGGATCTTGTCAAGAAACTGACGGACAAGCCCTTAAGCCCCGTTATTGTCGGATTCTCTTTCGAGCGCAACGTCGGTAGCGGCGTAAGGCTTTCTCACGCGGTACTCGCGTTTAAGCTTGAGGACACCGGGCACGATTATAAGATAAGCGTTTATGATCCCAATGAACCGAAGAAAGCCCGCTATATCTACATAACAAGGGACGGAGACGCTTCCTTCGCGGAGTACGGAACCGATATCTTCATTAAGCCCGTCGAGAGAGCGGATGATGTTTTTAATGCGGAGCTTACATACCCCGAGATTCCTGACGGGTATGTGGTCGTTACCTCGGACGGGGACCTTGAAGTTGAATCAAACGGGCAGAAAGCAAAGATCTCAGGCAATCAGAAGACAGGCGATCTCGAAGTATATGCCGAAAGAGAAGAAGGAAGCGACCCCGATGACAGTGAGCTCATCGTACTTGTACCTGTAAGCAAGGGTAAGGATGTCTCCGTCAGACGTAAGGGCGGTACAAACGCAAGTATTGAGACAGGTGATCTTACAGCCCTGATCACAGACGGTGCGAAGGAAATGACCGTTTCCTCTGACGGTACCGTTAAAGCAAAGACAGACGGAACAGAGTGTACGATCGCTGTCGGTTCTGATAAGACGGGCGGCGACCTCGTTGGCACAACCGTTACAACCAAATCAGGAGAAGTTACTTTCAAGCCCACCAAAGGCGGCGCGAATGTGAAGACCGACGCAGGAAAGAGCGATCTGATCGTTTCGGGCAAAAAGGGCGACTGCGAATTTACCGGTGTTGATACCACAAAGGGTGCGGACATCAAGGTTAAAGGCAAAAAAGCTACTGTAAAATCAAACGGAGAAAAAGTTTCGTCTTCTGAAAAGAAGGATAATAAAGAGAACAAAGACAATAAAGATAGCAAAAAAGATAAGGACAAAGACAGTTCCGGCAGCGGTTCCAAGAGTAAATCGAAGTCTTCGGGCAAATCGAGCGGCCATACTCTTTCTGATATCAAGGATAAGACGAAGTATAAGCCGGGTGCCTGGAGCTGGGATACAGGTGGAGGAGAAGGCTACGGACGCAAGTACTTTACGTCGGGTAAATATGTTCGTGACGACGGAAAAGCCGTTATCTACATAGACAGCGGCGACAGTGCGGACGGCTTCTGCTTCCAGGCATTCTGTAAAGGAAGTTCGGGCAAGAGTGATTACACGACATATGACTACGCTACCGACTCACCGTACCTGTGGGCAAGCAACACATCGGAGTCCAAGGCAAACGACGGCAACTGGTATTTCCACAGCCTCGGAAACGGATGTATGATCGTTACAACAGACTGGCTCGAAGAAATGTATGATGTATATGATGATCCCGCAGGTTATTACTATCTCGTAAAGGAAAAATATTAAAGATGATCTACCTTGATAATGCTGCGACGACGCGAATTTGTGATGAAGCGCTTCAAGAGATGATGCCTTTCCTCAAAGAGGAATACGCATCACCTCTCGGGCAGTATGCCCCGGGATTCAGGGCAAATGCCGCGCTTAACACCGCCAGACAGCGTGTGGCAGCGCTTATCGGGGCAGATGTTTCGGAAATTACCTTTACGTCTTCCGCTACGGAGAGCAACAATCTTTTTTTGAGAGGGATCATCCGTAAAATTGTGGTCGGTGGGGCGAATCTCACGCGTAATACACTCTGTATGTTAACCCAGACTACAGAGCACGCGTCCGTCCTCGGTACATGCGAAGATATCGCAAGTGAGTACGACCGGGTCAGACTTATCAAGGTACCCGTCGACAGAAACGGTCATGTGGATGAAGCGGCATACAGGGAAGCACTCAAGGAAAGACCCGATGTGGTCAGTATCATGCATGTGAACAATGAGACCGGTGCGGTAAATGACATAAAAAGGCTCTGCGAGCTGGCGCATGAAGCAGGTGCGCTCTTTCACACGGATGCCGTCCAGTCGGTTCCGCATATGCGTGTTGATGTAAAAAAACTTACGCTTGACGCGCTAACGGTTTCGGGTCACAAGCTTCACGGACCGAAGGGTTCGGGATTCCTTTATCTGAGAAAAGGTGTTATCATCAAACCTGTCCTTACCGGTGGGGGGCAGGAGAACGGCATGAGGTCGGGAACTCCCGATGTTGCCGCATGTGTGGGACTCGGTAAAGCCTGCGAGGTACTGCTTGAAAGGGGATTCGAAGAAAGATCCGCAGCAAATGCAGCATCGGTATTTGCCGAAAAACTAAAGGAGGTTCTTCCTTTTGCTGTGATCAACCGACCGGGTGGGCGAACGGGGCATACGGACAATTGCCTGAGTGAGATAATCTCTGTCAGCATACCGGAGGGAGATTCGCTTTCGATCATTCAGGATCTCGATATGGCAGGAATTTGCTGCTCCTCGGGTGCGGCATGCAGCGCAGGCAAAAAAGACGTTTCGCATGTTCTTACAGCGATGGGTATTGACGAGAAGCTTGCAAAGGGAACATTAAGGTTCTCTTTTTCCCGCTACAATACTGAGAAAGAAGCCGAACAGGCAGCCGGGATTGTCGGAAAGGTGGTTTGTAAAAATCTTGAAAATCACGGTGTGACTCTTTGAATATTATGTAAGTGTATGGGAACGCTTCGTGTCGATTTCCCGCAAATCCGAAATATCAGCAGGCAGTTTTCCCATTTTCGGAAATAATGAACAGAATGTAAGAGGATTTATCATGATTGAATTTGATATACACATGCATACCGATTATTCGGATGACAGTGACGAAAAGATGGAGGAGCAGGTAAAGGGTTCGATTGAAAAAGGACTTAAAGGGATCTGTATCACGGATCATATGGACTACGAATTCCCCGATTCCGAAAAATATAACCTGGTGTTTGAATACGATGTCGACAAGAATTACAGGGAGATCGACGAACTCAGGATCAGGTACCCCGGGATTGAGATTATGAAAGGCATAGAACTCGGACTCAGAAACGAACCGGGTGTTGCGGAAAGAACTACTGCGCGTTACAAGGAATTACTTACGCGCGGGGATATCGATTTTGTCATCGGATCGACGCATTGTCTTGAAATGTCAGATCCGTACAGACCCGAATATTGGGCAGGCAAAACGGTAAAAGAGGGACTCAGGACATTCTTTATCGCTACTCTTGAAAACATTACGGCCAATGATTATGTCGATACGCTCGGTCATCTTGATTACGCTGCGCGATATGCGCGTAAAGAATCCATGGAGGAACGTGTCTTTGACGGCAGAGACGAATATGTCGAGGGTGAAAATGGGGACGTTATAGATGAGATATTAAGGTTCATAATCGATCGTGGGATCGCCCTTGAGATTAACAGCGCGGGACTTAAGTACGGCCTCGGATATGCGCATCCCCGCGGATGGATCCTCAGAAGGTACAAGGAACTCGGCGGAGAGCTTATCACCGTCGGAGCTGATGCGCATAAACGTGTGCATATAGCATATGCATTTAACGAAGTTGCAAAGATCCTTTTGGATGCGGGCTTTAAATATTACACCGTGTACAGAGCGAGAAAGCCCTTTATGTATCCGATCAATTGAGTTTGAAACTCCGGAATGCTCGGTATTCGATATATCGAATACCGCGTGAATGACAGTAAAGAAAAAGGAATGTGATCGCAGAATAATATTTTGCCGGGAAGAGATTCTAAGAGAGGTGATGTTGACTTTGCGACATAGGAATAATTATGGCATTTGACGGACTTATAATCGCCGATCTCGTTAAGGAACTTCGTGAGAAGACGATCGGCGGAAGAATAACAAGGATTGTACAGCCCGAGCATGACGAGCTGATACTCACAATAAAGACACAGGACACTTTGAGGCTGCTTATGTCGGCCGATGCAAGCCTTCCCCTCATTTATCTGACGGATCTGAGAAAGGAGGCTCCATCCGAGTCGCCGGCATTCTGCATGCTTCTTCGTAAATATATTATGGGTGGCAAAATCAAGGAAATCCTGCAGCCCGAAAACGAGCGTGTTATATTTATGGACATCGAGCACTATGATGAGCTCGGTGATCTTCGTGTACGCAGGCTTATCATTGAGATAATGGGTAAGCACAGTAACATAATTCTCTGCGACGATCAGGGGATGATCATAGACAGCATTAAAAGGATACCCGCGACAGTGAGTTCCGTCAGGGAAGTTCTTACGGGCAGACCCTATTTTATTGCAAAAACATCGGAAAAGCTCGACCCTACCGTGTGTGACAGGGAAAAGTTTATATCAGCGGTCAAGTCAAAAAATCAAGCGATCTCGAAAGCGTTATATATGTCGTTTAACGGTATAAGTCCGTTGATGGCTAACGAGTTTGTTTTCCGAGCCGGACTTGACGAAGACATCCCGGCAGAAGATCAGCCCGTGGGAAGACTTGAAGCTTTGGCTGATGTGTTTGTGGGTTGCATGGAAGACCTTAAAAACGAGAAATTTGATACATGTGAGGTGTTTAAGGACGGGTTACCTTTTGAGTATGCGGCATTTGAGCTGACAAGCCTTGAGTGCCTTAAAGGGATCACGCTAAGGAAAGTAGAAAGCCCGAGTGAGCTCCTTGAGACCTTCTACATGGAAAAGAACCTTGCCGAAAGGATAAGACAGCGCTCCGCGACTCTTCGTCACAGCGTCTCAACGATTAAGGAGAGGATAGTAAAAAAGTACGAACTTCAGCTTTCCCAGCTTCGTGACACCGAAAAACGCGAAAAATATAAGCTGTACGGTGAACTGCTTTGTGCATATGCGCATGAGATAAAGGTACCGGGCAAAAGTGTTACGGTCTACGATTACAACACGGGTGAAGATATTTCAATCCCGATGGATGAGGAGCTTTCAACGATAGACAACTCCAAAATGTATTTTGAAAAATACAGAAAGATGAAACGTACCTTTGATGCGCTCACGGGTTACATAGAAAAGACAAAGGAAGATCTCGACCACATCGGTTCGGTTGCTCTTGAGCTTGATCTGGCAACATGTGAGGAAGACCTCATCGCCATAAGGCGCGAGCTTGAGGAGGCAGGATATGTAAAGGTCGCACATACATCGGGTAAAGGAAAAAAACGCCCGAAAAAGGAAGAATCGGTCCCCTTGCATTATGTGACTTCCGACGGTTTCCACATATACGTCGGAAAAAACAATTACCAGAATGACGAGCTGACATTCAAATTTGCGAGCGGCAATGACTGGTGGTTTCACCTGAAGGGTGCGCCCGGTTCACATGTCATATTGAAGACCGACGGACGTGAGGCCTCCGACAGAGCGATGGAGCAGGCAGCGGCTGTAGCGGCTTATTATTCGAGCGGGAGAGAAAATGTGAAGGCTGAAGTTGACTACCTTGAACGGCGCAATGTAAAAAAACCGGGTGGTGCGAGACCGGGCTTTGTGGTATACTATACTAATTATTCGATGGTCGTTAAACCGTCGCTCGACGATGTTAAACGTGCGGAGGAATAATCGATAGCGGGACGACTTGTTTAAACGGGATCGAGGATAAGAATGAGAGGAAGGAAGCCTGACGTGGTTTCCGGTAAGTAATTATGATAGAAAAGCTTGTTAAGAAATGGGAGCGTCATGCAATTCCCGGGTTCATGAGATATATTGTTCTTCTTTATGCGGCAGGATTTTTGGTCGGCATAATCAACCAGTCATTCTATTATGAATGGCTCATGCTTGATATCGATAAAGTACTTGAAGGGCAGATTTGGAGACTTGTTACTTTCATCATACAGCCCATGAGCGGATCGGGTCTCTTGATGGAAGCGCTCATGCTGTTCATTTATTATTCGATTGGCACCAGTATTGAAAGACTTCGAGGCGCATCGAGATTCAATCTGTTTTATTTCAACGGAGTGATCATAAACATTGTATGTCAGGTGATCATTTATATCGGAACTTATCTGTACTACGGCGTGGGTCTTTCATATCCCGTGTCGCTCACGTACTTCAACAATACGCTGTTTCTTGCACTCGCGCTTATGCTTCCCGACATGACATTCCTGCTCATGTTCTTCATCCCCGTAAAGGCTAAATATTTCGTCATTATCTACGCCGTCATGTTCGGGTACCAGATTTTCGAGGGTTTTTATACAAGCCCGCTCATCGGCATTTGCACACTGCTTCTTATCACCGCAGCCGTATATAACATGCTTCTCTTTTACAGACCTTGGGGTAAACATATCCCCGGTCAGAGAAAAAGACAGAAGGCTTTTATGAATAATTTTTCGGACGGCATCAGATATAATCGAGCCAATAATGCCGGACCGGCGGGGAACAGAACCGCGCCCAGTAATGTGACACCTTTCCCCGGAACGGTGACAAGACATAAGTGTGCTGTTTGCGGCAGGACGGAGCGCGACGGATATGATCTCGAATTCAGGTTCTGCTCAAAATGCAAAGGTAATTACGAATATTGCATGGAGCATATCGGCAACCACACGCATGTTGAATGAGGTGCCATCGAATACGGATCCGGGAATTAATTGTTTGACACTGATTGACTGAGGCTCACAAATGATCAAAAAAGACATTCTGTTGTTTTTCGGCGATATTAAGACGATCCTTGTACTTATCGGACTGGCGGTGCTTGGGATCACCGGTGCCTTTATCGCGAGCGGACTTACTCCGCCGACGGTCATAACCGTTGGGATCGTTGATCATGAACAATCCAATTATTCCGATATGCTCAAGACTTATTTTGCCGAAAACGAGGATTTCAATGCCTTCGTGAATATCTACGAAGGGACCGAGGAAGAAGTGAACTCCCGATTCGAAAAAGGAGAGCTTGATTTCTATTTCGTCATTCCCGAGAATTTCACATCCGAGATGATCGGGATGAAAAACACTCCGATCAAAGCTGTGATCAACAGTGATGACAAAGCAAAGGCAGCGATCTACGGAGCATTACTTGAATCTTACTCCCGTTACATTACGTCTGTTGAGGTCAACATCGAATCTCTGACATTCAGGATGAGAACTGAGGATTACGACCGGGATCTGATCAGGGACAAGAACATCGAAATCTCGTGGGATCTGGTTATGACTGCGCTCGGCAAGGACACATTTTTTGAGCGCGAGACTTTTGACAGGATGGCGTCATTGCCCCTGACGGATCATTACATATACTCCGTGCTCATCCTTCTTGTTCTGTATTCCGGGATGCTCACGGGCTACGCAGTGCTCCTTGAAAGAAAGAGCGGAGTGCGTGCACGGCTTGTTTCCTGCGGTATAAGCCCCGCCCGTACGATCGTTTCGAAGGTTCTTGTCTACGGTACGCTCATGTCGGTTGCTTTTCTCTCCGTAATGACGCTTATGAAGCGGCTCGGAAATATCGAATTTTCCTTGAGCATAGGGATATACCTTACGGCACTCATATTCGGGGCCGGTATTGTTTTTTCGATTCTTGCTCTACTGATACGATCGAAGAACGGTTATTGTTTCTTCTCGAATATGACCATACTTTTGATGACTGTACTCGGCGGCGGAATCATACCCGTTATGTATCTTCCCAACGCTCTTTCAAGGTTCGCGCAGTTCATGCCGAGCTATAGGTTTATTACATTTATTCTCCAAAAGTAGGAAAGGATAATATCGATGGGTTCGTTTGCGCTGAGACTTAAGCTTCTCCTGACTGACCGCATAGCGATGGTTTGTTACGCGTTATGCGTTGTCGTCATGCTCTCGGTATTCTTTAACATGAACCTTCATGCTTCGGATAACAGCAGAGTTCCCATGGGACTTCTGTGCGAAAGCGATTCGCCCGTTGCGGTGAGACTTCGCGACAGACTTCTCGGAAGCTATGCCCTAAGGGTTACGACGGGAAGTATGGAAGACCTTACGGAGCTTCTTATGGACGGGTATATAGGCAGTATCTTTGTGATAGGAGACGACTACGAAGAAAAGCTCAGGAACGGTATCAGGGAAAACCTTATCAGGGTGATCACACCCAGCGACGATACCTCGTCTATCATCGTTCAGGATATAGTGGCCGGTTATATGATGTATGATGTCTGTTTCTTCAGAACCTACGATGAGTACAGAACTTTGCCCGGAAACGGCTTCGATATCCTCACAGAAGACGAATATTCCGCCTTTGTTGCCGAAGTGGCGGAAGATCCCGATTACGGATTTGATTTTGACATACGTTACGTTGATATAGAAAATCCCGGCAAGTCAGGCATTAGCGTTACCACAGCAATGATATACAGGCAGATCATCGCCGGGCTCATAGGGATGCTTCTTCTTGTGCTCATCGTCTGCGGATGTAACGGATTCGCGCTCGAGCACGGACATAGTATCTCAAAAAGACGCAGAATCACAGGCGGAAACCTTTTGGTAGCATATGCGTTTGAAATGATAGCAGTACTTGTTTACCTGACTCCGGCGGTTTTGCTTTCGTCGCTCATCATGATCAAAGAGAGTGGTTTTTCGGGTGCAGTTGTTATATTCCTGCTCGGAGAGGCGCTCTGCGCGTTTTTTATTCCGGTTTGCTTTGGGCTCGCAAGAGCCGTCGGGAGCGCTTCCGCTTACCAGCTGGTCGGAACCGTCGTTTGCCTTGTGCTCGGGGCATGCGGATTTATCAGTACGTTCTCGGCACTCACCGGTACGCAGATCCTCGGAGCAACACCGGTGGCTTTGTATATTAAGCAATTTGCCGAATTGATTGTGTGAAAAGATACAAGTAATCAGAGGTGTACACATGGAAAAGAAGTTAGAGAGGATTTTTTCAGCTTATCATTATGTGGGAGGTTATGAGCTGTTCTTTAAGACGGGTGCTTTCACGGAATATCTTTTTGAAAGATATGAGTCCGGGAAGCCCGATTGGTACGGTGAGGCATTCGAAATCTTAAAGCTTGTAAAAGAGGCCGGTACATGCGATCCCGAGAAATACACACGGATTGCGGCAGATCTTGAAAAGATCAGGACAGATATTGAAACACAGATGCGTGAGGCGGTTGAACTTCGTGACAGTCTTTCTGTTTGCGGGTATGTTCTGTGCAGGCTATGCGAGCCTGAACCCGTTGTCTGTGCAGACAATGAAAAAGAGGCTTCCTCGATAATAAGCCTGATCTTCAGATCCACTGACAGCGTTATCGTTCGAGAAGGCGTAAAGGCAGCCGTTGCGTCGCTTCCTCTCAGGATCGCTAAGTCGAAATTCTTCGATATCGTCGAGGGAGCGCTTGAGTCCCAACTCGGACGTACCGAGAAAGAGATCGATGATATTGTTTCCAATATCGAAGGCTTCGGAGGACTTAAGATTTCTGAAGGTGATGTGTGGGATGCTGACGGCGCCGATGTTGTTGAAACGGTTTTCGGAAGCGATCTCTCCGATGCTTCGGAAGAGGAGCTTCAAAGCCTTTACGATAGATGCGATGAAGCATCAATGAGAAACGGGTTAAGGATAGATGCGCTTTCCGATATGGGTCTTATGATCAATGCTGCTCTTCTTGAACTCGCTGCTTCGAAACACATCGGAAAAGGACAGGGAGAGGTCTTTGCGAACGCTGCCGTAACCTCGTTCATCAACAAGCTGATTGATGCTTTTGAATCCGGAGACAGTAAGACCTTTGAAAACGGACTTCTTTATGAGGGAATCGATGAGTCTGAGCTTGAAAAACTTGAAGATATCAGAATAAAGATTCCGGGTTACGAGGATACTTTCCTGCAGATGGCAAAGAGCGAATCGGAGGATGTCTATGAGGATGCGCGCAGATGCGTGGCGCTCATTTCCGATTCTATCTTCGGAGACCTTTCGGAAAGCGAACCCGGGAAGACCGTTGACAGGGACATGATCATGCAGAAAGCAAAAGAACTCAAAAATAAGCTCATGCAGGCATTCGCATCCGGTTCCAAGCTTCTTCAGAGAGCACGTATGGCGGGGATACTTTCAAAGCTGCCGCTGTTCCTTAACAACTCAGACGAAGTGAAGGATTATATACGCAACAGTCTCGAGTCCTGCAGGGATGAGCGTGAAAAAGCTGCAGCGATCCGCGAGTTCAAAAACTTCTTCGCGGATATTTGAGAATTATAAGTGAGCGAATACATTCTACGCATGAACGCTCAATAGAAAAAACAAATATTTAGCTGGAAAGGAGGAGATGCTTTGATAGTTTTTCATGACAAGCTTCGCTGCATGGGCAAAGCGAAGAAGAAAGAACGCAAGATCCGTAAGCTCGTTGAGAAGCGGAAGCTGCGCTCACTGAAATATTACTGCATCGCCTTCCCCTCCAATAAGGAGAACATCCTCGATATCTACAATATGGGCGAGTTTCTGTTCGCACATTACAGGAAAGACACTTCTGAGGATGTGCATATCATCGGACTGGCCGACAGTCGTGACGATGCCGCAGAACTTGTTCGCGAGATAATTGACGAAGTGTATCGCGAATCCGGAACATTTGACGTTGAAAGGTATTTTACGGATGGAGATCATCTTACTGATCCTTAAGATCATCGGTTTTGTATTACTTGGAGTGCTCGGACTGGCACTTTTGCTTGTCCTTGCCGTGCTTTTCGTACCGGTAAGGTACAAAGCGAAAGGATCTAAGCATGAAGACCTGAAAGCTGATGGTCGGATCACCTGGCTATTACATATCCTGAGGATACGTATCATATATGACGACGGAAAACTTAAGACAAACGGTAAGTTACTGTTTTTCAAGATCATAGACAGCGATGAGGATGTTGAAAAAGAGCTTGCCGATGATGACGATTCCCTGTTTCCCGATGATATTGACGATGCTGATTTTTCAGCGCTTTCCGGTGTTTACGAAGAAGCTGACGAGTTAGGAAATAATGATAACTGTGATAAGACAGACGATACCGTTAAGAAAGATAACGTAGGTAAAAAAGACGATACCGTCAAGAAAGATAACGTAGATAAAACAGACGATACCGTCAAAGATGATGTCTGTGACAAGACAGGCGGTATCGTAAAAGACGGGACCGTGGAGAAAAAAACAGATGCTTTAAACGATGATTCAAGTGATAAAAAAACAAATGCTCATACCACGGAATCCGATAAAGTGACTGTAACGGATCCTTCGGCTAAAAATTCTGAAACAATGGGGGACGGCAGTTCCGAAACAGATCGGGATTCATCGGCAGAAGAGGAAAAAGAAAAATTATCCGGTCATAAGGTCGGTAAAAAAATGAAACGTAAAAAGGACGACATCGAAACCGGAGAAGAGGAACCGAAGAAACAAGGTATTGTTAAAAAGGTGAAAAACCTATACAATATAAAAAACGACCCCGAAGCGAGAAGGTTTTATCATGTTGTCAAGAAGCGATTGGTGAAGATTGTGCGACACATACTGCCGAGAAAACTGAAGGGAAGCGTGAGATTCGGGACAGGCGACCCGTGCTCGACCGGTAAAATACTCGGTGCGGCCGCAATGTTGTATCCGATCTACGGCGGTCACATAAACGTTGAACCCGTTTTTGAAGAAAAAGCTCTTGAATTTGATCTTTATCTTCGTGGAAGGATCAGGATCGTTACGGTGCTTATACCGGCTCTCAGAACATATTGGAGCAAGGATTTTAAGCGTCTGAGAAAAAAAATCAAGAAAGCAGTCAAATAATATTGGCTTGAGGAGGCATATATGGCAGAAAGTAATTTTTCCGAGACGGTAGGTGCTCTTTTTAAGGGCATGGATTCTTTTCTTACAACAAAAACCGTAGTGGGAGATGCAGTTCGTTTTGAAGACGGAACCATCATACTTCCCCTTGTGGACGTCAGCTTCGGTGTCGGCGCAGGTGCTTTTCAAGGCGGTAAGAACGCTGCAGCCGGTGCTATGGGCGGCAAGATCTCACCCAATTCCGTTCTCGTGATTTCGGGTGGATCGACTAAGCTTGTCAGTGTCAAGAATCAGGATATGGTTTCAAAGATATTTGACGCCGTACCCGAGATTATCGACAAATTTAAGAAGACTCCGGCCGATAAAGCAAAAGATGCTTCTATGAGCGAAAAAGCCAAGAAATATATGGATTCCGAATCTGAAGGCGAAGACAAATAATAAATCCTTTCGCGGCTCTTTTCGGGGCTGCTCGAAAAATGAATTCTTTGCATTTGATGGGATTATGAATTGTATCATGCATTAAACTCATACGTCTCTGACTTCCCCGATTGTCCGGACGATTGAAGTTTCTTAAATTCTTGTTGCATTTGAGAATTCAGTATGATAGAATTCATGTGTTTGATGCTAATTTTACAAAGAAGAGAGGTGTCGATATGGCTAAGTGCGAAATTTGTGATAAGGGCAATATGTTTGGTCATCATCTGAGCTATTCAAGAAGCCACGTGTCCAGGCGTGCAAATAGAGTTTGGAAATCCAATGTGAAGTCCGTTAAGGTCATCACAGAGAACGGACCTAAGAAGATGTACGTTTGCACGGCTTGCCTCAAAGCCGGCAGGGTAACCAGAGTAGAAAATGCAAAATGATGATAATCGGGGCTACTGATAATAAAAAACACAGTAGCCCTATTATTTTGTTATATGTGATATTATCAAACAGTATTTAACGGTTTGATTCCCGTGAAAAGATATGATAAAGTTTTTCGGGAATTAAATTTTCATATATATTAATCTAATGAAAGAAGGTGCTCTTATGAATGGTTCCATCACTAACGGCAACGGTGAAATTATTGTCAATACCGATGTTATTGAAAAATGTGCCGGAGCTGCCGCTGTTGAAAATTTCGGCATTGTGGGCATGGCTTCGGTCAGCATGAAAGATGGACTTGCCAAGCTTCTTAAGGTTGAGAATCTTTCACACGGAGTTAATGTTACAATCGAGAACAATAAACTTCTTATCGATTTGCATATCATCGTATCATACGGTATCAATATTCCTACGGTTTGTTCAAACCTTATTGAAAACGTAAAATATAAGGTTGAGGAATTTTGCGGACTTGAGGTTAAATCCATAAACATTTTTGTTGAGGGTGTGAGAAGCATCGATTGACTATAATGACCGTATGTGTTTTAAAAGAATAAGTATGAATGTGTTGTTAACTCATTCATCGACTCGGAGGAATCAATAAAGTGGAAATAAAGACCGTAGATGCTGCGCTTTTACAAAAGGTCTTTCTTGCGGCAGCGCAGAACATCGAATCACAGAAAGAAATCATTAACGAATTAAATGTATTCCCGGTACCTGACGGTGATACCGGAAGCAACATGACCATGACGATCATGTCCGCGGCACGTGATGTGGCAGCTCTTAAGGATCCGAGCATGGCTACTCTTGCAAAGGCAATTTCTTCAGGGTCGCTACGAGGCGCACGCGGTAATTCGGGTGTTATATTGTCTCAGCTGCTTCGTGGATTCTGCAAAGTCATAGGTGATTATGATACTATCGACGTTGATGTTGCGGCCAATGCGTTTTCTAAAGCGGTTGAAACGGCATATAAAGCAGTTATGAAGCCTAAGGAGGGCACAATCCTTACTGTTGCGAAGGGTGGAGCACAAAAAGCTGCAGAGCTTGTCGGCGAAACGGAGGATATGATATTCTTCGTCCGCAATGTTATAGAATACATGGAGGAAGTGCTTGAATATACACCTGAGCTTCTTCCCGTTCTCAAGGAGGCAGGTGTTGTCGATTCGGGTGGAAGAGGACTTCTTGAGGTCATGAAGGGCGGTTTCGATGCGCTTTGCGGAAAAGAGATCGAATTCAAGGGAGAGATTGCTCATCCTGCTCAGGAAGCGTCCGGAAGAAAAATCGACACATCAAATATTTCCACTTCCGATATCAAGTTCGGTTACTGTACCGAGTTTATCGTTCTGCTCGAAAAGAAATTCACACAGAAGGATGAAATTGATTTCAAAGCGTTTCTTGAATCAATCGGTGATTCGATAGTTTGTGTTGCGGATGATGAGATGGTTAAGGTTCACGTTCACACGAATCATCCCGGACAGGCTTTCGAGAAAGGTCTTACGTTCGGACAGCTCACCAGCATGAAGATCGATAACATGCGGATTGAGCATAACGAAAAGCTTTTTAAAGAGCGGGAAGGTTCATCCGGGCAACCCGTAAAAGCAGTTTCTGAGCCTGCAGAGCCGGCCAAGGAATATGGCTTTATCGCAGTCGCGGCAGGTGAAGGTCTCGCAGAAATTTTTGATGAGCTTGGTGTCGATCATGTGATCGAAGGCGGTCAGACCATGAATCCAAGCACGGAAGATATGCTCAATGCAATCGACAAGGTAAATGCCAAGAACATTTTTATTTTCCCGAATAACAAGAATATTATTCTTGCAGCGCAGCAGGCAAGGGATCTTACAAATGACAAGAAGATCATTGTGATACCCAGCAAGACTATTCCTCAGGGAATTGCCGGAATTATCGGATTTGTTGCCGATAAAAAACCGGAAGAGAACGAAAAGCTCATGAGCGAAGCTTGTCTTACCGTCAAATCAGGATCGGTTACATATGCGGTACGCGATACAAAGATTGACGGAAAAGATATTAAGATGGGCGACTATATGGGACTCGATGACAAGACTATTGTCAGTGTCGCATCAGACAGAAAAGAAGCTACAATCGCTTTGGCGGACGGAATGATCGATGAAGATGCGGAAATTGCATGTATTTATTACGGTGAGGAAGCTACAGAAGAAGAGGCTAGGGAGATAGCCGATCTGATCGAAGAAAAATATGATTTTCTTGAGGTAGAGGTACATAAGGGAGGTCAGCCGGTATATTATTATCTGCTGTCGGTTGAATAACAGTCCGACATAAACGTTTTCAGAGAGTTGTTTATTTCATTGGTTTAGATTTTTAGCCTGCAAATATCCTAAATGCAAAGAGTCATTGCAAAATATTCTTTTTGTGATATAATGGATAAAAATTTACCGCAGGAGGGGTGATAATGGGAAGCAATAAAAAGACAATACTTATTATTGACGACATGGCGACCATCCTTGAGCATGCAAAGCAGATTCTTAAGGATTCTTATAAAGTTATTCCATGTACGAGCGGTAAACAGGGTTTGGAGATATTTGACAAAATGAAACCCGATCTTGTGCTTGTTGATATCAATATGCCCGACATGGACGGGTTCCAGGTTCTTTCCGAGATCAGATCACGGTCGGAAGGAAGAGAAGTCCCCGTCATCATGATGACAACGGGGCTTACCAATGAGATTGAATCCGAAGGTTTCAGAGCCGGAGTGGATGATTTTCTTATTAAACCTTTCTCGCAGCCTGCGGTTTTAAAGCGTGTTTCGATGCAGATCGGCACACCGGATATTGACGATTAACCGACCGGTGTCAACGAATCTATTGTGTCCATATCGGCGGTAACTGAAGCAAGTGTGGTAGCCACATAAGCGATGTTGCCGTCGTCGTATTTTATGGCGAACCAATTTGAATCCGACTCGGACGGAATGCATTTGAACCTTTCGTCCATCTTGGCCTGACGCAGAATGTCCGAATCGGTATTCTTTTCTGCACGAATATTAACAAGTTTATGAATGATGCTGACATAAAGCTTGTCGGCATCTGTCAGTTTCTTGAGAGCTTTGTCGTCCGTGATCAGATAATCGTTGTGTGCATATCCTGTGACTTCGCCGGAGGTGATGAGCGACCATTCATCGCCTTTTTCAAGGATATGTGCATAATCGACAGGCAGAAATTTAGCTATTATTTCAAAATTTTCTCCGGCACCGCTTCTGACATTAAGGCTCTCACGGACGTTCGCAAGACATAGATCGAAGGGCATTTTGCCGTCTCCGGGACCGAATGAGCCGTCCTCGAGAACAAGATCGTCGTTAATTGTTTCTTCTTCCGTAACATCTTCCGGTTCGGAAAAATCCGTGTCGTTATAAGTTTCTTCTTCGACAGGCATTACAGTATCGGTGCTTTCATCACCAACGGCGCTGTCATCGTTATAAACACGTTCTTCGGAAACTGCCGGAACATTGTATTCACGATCTGCCTGATTTGTCCGAATATCATTTGATACAGGTGCTTGCTCGGTTGATAAGTTTTCACCGGTGCTTTCGTTATTGATGGAGGAATCGGATATGTTTTCCGGACTGCTTGAAAGTTCAATTTCCTTTCCTTCCGATTCGACAGATAATGAGTCGGGATAGATATAGCTCTGGAGAAGTATCCAGGTCACAAAGATTATTCCCAGCAGAAAATAAGAAATAAAATGATAATGTTTTTTTACAAAACGGTTCATTTCGGACTCCTCTTTAGAATCGATTTCCTTTGGCTATATACGACTCTGATGTATAATACAATATGATTATAATTATTAGTCGGTAAGTTTTCAATAAAAACACGTTTCGTACACAATTGGAACACAAAATAAGAATAAAATTTAGACGTTATCGATATTGATAACAAAATATCTAAAATAAAGTGGTGATTACAGTGAAGAAGACATTAAAGATCATACTTTTGGCAATGGCATGCGGCGTTTTTGTTTTCGCCGGCACGTTGGTTGTGCGCTTTTCGCTTGAATGGCTTGACAATACCGATACCGAAGCAGAGACATCTGCGGATGAGGATGACGGCATGTCGGATCCGATTGAAGGAAAAGTTGAGCAGACCAGATCGACTTCGGACGAGAATGCAGCACCGTACAGTGCTGTTTCAAAAGAGGATGTGTCGGCCATTGTCGATATTGTTATGCCCTCTGTTGTTTCAATAGACTGTGTTGTTCCGACAAAGGAATACAATATATTCGGTCAGATAAATGAGTATATGGTTAAAACAAGCGGATCGGGATTTCTTGTTTCACAGAGTCCTTCACAGCTCTTTATCTGTACCAATGAGCATGTTATAAAAGATGCCCAGAAGGTTTCGGTTACTTTCTTCGACGGAAGTACGGCCGACGCGATGGTTGTAGGTTATGATACTTCTTATGATCTTGCGATAGTAAGTGTTGATATTCGAAATGTTGAGAAAAATACTTTATCGACAATAAAGATTGCTTCAATAGGAAACTCGGATTCCCTCAGGATCGGAGATATGAACATTGCCATCGGCAACTCTTGCGGATACGGTCAGGCCGTCACGGTCGGTCATATCGGTGCTTTGGGCAGAGAAATTGATATCGACGGATCGCGTACACGTCCGCTTATTCAGACCGATGCTGCAATCAACCCGGGTAACAGCGGAGGACCGCTTCTTGATGTATACGGACAGGTTATCGGCATCAATTGTGCCAAATATTCGGGTGTTCTGATTGAAGGCATCGGATATGCCATTCCCGTCAATAATGTAGTTCCCACGATCAACGAGCTTATCAGCAGCTGCAGTATCAGAGAAGGTGAAGAGGGAAGGCTCGGAATAGAAGGTAAGGATGTTTCAGAAGGTTATTCGAAAGGTTTCTCGATGCCGAGAGGCGTTTATGTTTTTTCCATCGAAAAGGACTCTAAAGCATCGGAGTCGGAGCTTAAGGTCGGTGACATAATCACCAAAATCAACGGACAGGAAGTCCTTTCCTATGAATATCTTGCCGAACGTGTCAGACATTATAAAGCAGGCACTTCTGTTGTTGTTTCGGTTATGAGACCCCAAAAGAACAGGTATGTTGAAGTTGAAGTAAACGTAGTGCTCGACACACTTGAATAAATCAATAAATTAATATATACTTTTACGGTGTTGGGACTCTCAAAGAGTCCCCACCGTATTCTTTTATACAGAGGTTGTCGTTCATGGCAAGGTCCCGTTTTGACATAAAGAAGGTCCTTCTTTCCGTTACTGCGATCGCAAGCATGATGGTGCTTGCAATTGTTGTTGCAAAGATAGTTTCCTATTCTGTTGACATGTATCATTCGGGAAAAAAAGTTGATGAACTCCGTGAAAAGATCGGTGAGGCTGAACTTGTACTCGATACCGATGCCGAAACAGGCAGACCTGTCGCATATCGAAGCATTAAGCCCGAAGAGCACGAAGAAAAGCTTGTGAAAAAGACGGTCAGCGCAAAATACAAAGATCTCTATGAACTCAACAGCGATCTGGCCGGGTGGGTAAGCATTGTTGGTACGAATGTCAATCTCCCCGTTATGCAGACGGTTTTTGATGAAGAATTTTATCTGCATAAGAATTTTGACAAGGAAGAAGACAGAGCGGGTCTTCCTTTCATAGATTACAGATGTGATACCGTAGATCGCAGTACCAACATAATCATTTACGGACATAATATGAAAAACGGTGATATGTTCCATGATTTGCTTTTGTACGAGAATAAGAAATTTTTTGACGATCACCGATATATCCGTTTTGATACGATTTATGAAGAGGCAATATACGAAATCGTGGCGGTATTCAGGTCAAAGGTTATGTATATGACCGACGATGCTTTTAAATTTTATAATTTTATTGAAGCGGATGACGAAGATGACCTTTCGGAGTATCTCGCGCAAATCGCAGGCATGAGTCTTTATGATACAGGTTCGTCTGAAGGACTTACAGATGAACTTATCACATTATCGACATGTGAATATACGGAAGAGGACGGCAGATTTGTAGTTGTCGCGAGAAGAGTGGAAGAACAGACAATCCCGCAGCCATGACTTGGTAAACAGGTGCGGACGATTGCGATTGCTTAAGATAGGAGATAACGGTGATGAATAAGATTAAAGCATATCCGAAAACAAAACATGAAGTGCTTGCGTCACTTATATCGTTTGTTTTGATCATGGCGCTTTTCACCCTCATTATTCCTGCCGAAGATGTATCAGCCGGCATTAAGATCGCATTTAACGACGAAGAATACAATATATATACGGAGGATTACCCTGACCTTATTTCAAATAATATCTACGCCAAGTTCACCACGTCTGTTTCCGATCCCGATACTTATAAATTTAGTATGATCAGCGATGAAGCGCTTGATCCCTTTAAGAGCGCTCTTCAGAAAAAGAATATCAAGTGTGAGGACGATCTTTTCACGGCATTTAACATAAAATTGCTTCAGGAAACCGAAGACGATGACAAGGAAGTGTATAAAAGTGCTACCGTTTATGTACCGCTTCCGGATGATGCTCAGGAGTACCCCGATTATTGCACTTTTTATAAAGTTTCCGGGGGAACGGCATCTGTCATGCCGTCACGTGTATATACCGATGAAGAAGATATCAATTACGTCCAGATCATTCTGAGTGGCAAGGCTGATTATTCTCCTATATACGGCTTTGTATTTGAGGACCCTTCAGAACTTGAAGCCGAAGAGGAAGAAGATGAGGAAGAGGAGGAAGAAGAGGAAGAGGAGGAAGAAGATGAAGACGAGGAAGAAGCAGCCACAACATCTGCTCCCACCGCTTCACCTACAAAAGCTCCCACAAAAACTCCTACAAAAGAAGTGACAAAAGCACCCGCAGCCACAAAGGGCGGATCGAAGACATCGACTCCTGCGCGGAAAGACAACAGTCCGAAAACGGGTGATGAAATGAATTTTGTGATGCTTGGTCTTACGGGACTCAGCGCGACCGGAGTTCTTGTAACTACGATAGTTCTTCAGGTCAGGTCCAAAATTAACAAGAAAAAAAATACAGAGGACAGCAATGATTGATAAGGATAAAATAAAAGAAGCGGTCGGCATGCTGCTTGATGCCATCGGCGAAGATGCGTCAAGAGAAGGACTCAGAGATACTCCCGACAGAGTCGCAAGAATGTACGAGGAGATTTTTGCGGGCTATGATGACGATGCATCCGCCAGATTGTCGCGTCAGTTCGAGGCTGAAGGAACAGGAAACGACAGCGGTGTGGTGATAGAAAGAGATATCACTTTTTACTCTGTGTGTGAGCATCATATGATGCCGTTTTTCGGAAAGGTTCATATAGCATATATTCCGGACAAAAAGATAGTCGGCCTCAGTAAGCTTGCGAGAACGGTTGAAGTGTTCGCCGGAAGACTTCAGGTTCAGGAAAGACTGACATCACAGATCGCGGATGCCGTTGAAAAAGAGCTCGGAGCAAAAGGCGTTCTTGTCGTCATATCTGCCGAACATACATGTATGACCATGAGAGGCGTCAAAAAGCCGGGAACTCAGACATATACGCTGTGTTCGCGAGGCGTTTTTGAGAAGGATGAATCATTAAAAAACAGCATACTCAGTCTTATGACGAAATAAGGAATGAAAATGCGGATAAGAAACAAGGTATTTGATTTTGAAAATCATACATATATTTTTGCTATCCTTAACGTGACGCCGGACTCTTTTTCGGATGGCGGTGAAGCGTTCGAAACAGTGCTTGCACTGGATAAAGTCAAAAAATTGATAGAATCCGGCGCCGATGTTATCGATATCGGCGGCGAGTCGACCAGACCGGGATTCACGGAGGTTGATCCCGAAGAGGAAGCCAAAAGAGTAATTCCCGTAATTAAAGAGATCAGAAAATTTTCGGATATCCCGATCAGCGTGGATACGAGAAAAGCTTTTGTTGCAAAGCTTGCCGTCGAGGCAGGTGCAGATATTGTTAATGATGTAAGCGGGCTCAGATTCGACAGAGAAATGGCAGGAGTGATCGCACAGACTGACGCATGTTGCTGCCTTATGCATGACGGATCTTATTTTGATAAGAAGGACGATTTCCTTTGCGGAATAATTGAAAATCTCGATACGATAGCGAATGATGCTTTAAGCGCGGGTATAGCCCGTGAAAAAATAATACTTGATCCTGGAATAGGGTTCGGAAAAGATGCCAAAGAGAACCTTGTTATCATACGCAACCTGAAATCTTTCAATGATCTCGGTTACCCTATTCTTCTGGGTTGTTCGAGAAAATCGGTCATCGGTGCGGTAACCGGTCTCGGTGTAAACGAGCGGCTTGAAGGTACGCTTGCGACAACCGCCATGGCTGTGATGTCCGGAACCGCTTTCGTAAGAGTTCATGATGTAAAGGAAAATCTGAGATTTATCGGCATGATGGAAGCATTATGCAGATGATCTTCCGGAGACTTTTTGAAAAATTTATGGAGATAAAATGGACAGAATTCATATAGAGAAGCTTGAAATATTTGCCAGACACGGCGTATGTACAGAGGAGAATTTTCTGGGGCAGAAATTTCTTATCTCGGCCGATCTTTACAAAGATCTTCATGAGGCCGGAATGACAGATGAACTGACCGCAACCGTTCATTACGGTAAGGTTTGTGAATATATTACGAAAATAGCAAGCGAGAATACATACAAGCTTATAGAAAAACTTGCCGAAGAGATTGCTTCCAAGATACTGTTAAAATTTGACGTTGAAAAGGTTAAGATCAGAGTTGACAAACCCTGGGCACCCATGCTTTTACATGTTGATACGGTTTTTGTTGAACTGGAAAGACAGTGGCATACATGTTATCTTTCGGTCGGTTCGAATGTCGGAGAACGTAAGCGGATCATTGACGATTCGATTTCAAGGCTTGATTCATGCGATGAGATAAGAATTGTTTCAGTCTCCGACATTATCGAAACAAAGCCCTACGGGTTTACGGAACAACCGGATTTTTTAAATGCATGCGTGAAGATAAAGACTTTACTTCGACCTCATGAGCTTCTTGAAAAGTTGCAAACGATTGAATCCGATTTCGGTCGTGTAAGGACTGTTCATTGGGGACCGCGAACACTTGATCTTGATATACTTTTCTATGATGATGAAAGAATTATAACAAGCGATCTTGTGATACCGCATCCGGATATGACAAATAGGTATTTTGTTTTGGAACCGCTCAGCAAAATTGCTCCGTTCTTTGTACATCCCGTTAAGGGAGAAACGGTTTGCGAATTGCTTGAAAAACTTAAAAGCAAGACTCCGGAGGGGGTCTCTAAATAAATACTACAATAAACACTTGTAAAGGAGATTGTTATTATGGTAATCAAGAGTGTAACAGATGCCGCATTCAAAAAATACGGCAAAGTTGTAAAGGGGATTGACTGCACAGACCTGCTTAAAGTTCTTTCTACAAAGCCCATGCCTGCCGACAGTGTGGTTTACGTCGCTTCAGACAAGGATCTTGAGGCTGCAAAGGGAGCCAAAGAATTCGAGAAGAATTTCTACGGCGGGATTCCGATCGAAATCGGTTACTGCAATGGAAACAATAAGCTTCTAAATGCTGTTGAGTATCACAGATGCAGCGAAGTAAACATCGCTCTTTACGATACGATACTTCTTGTCGGCGATCAGCGTGACATCGAGGATGATTTCACATATGACACAGCCAAGATCGAGGCTTTCAAGGTTCCCGCAGGAACAGCTGTCGAGATGTACGCAACAACTCTTCACTATGCACCCTGCACAGGAGAAGGCGACGGCTTCAGAGTGATCGTTATCCTTGCACGCGGCACCAATGCGGATCTTACCGAGCGTCCCGAAGGAATGCCCGAAGACAAGCTTCTCATGGCTGCCAACAAGTGGCTCATCGCTCATAAGGACGGCGGACAGGATCCTAAGGCTTTTATCGGTCTTAAGGGTGAGAACATCTCTATCTGAGTAAAGATGTATTCACAGCCGCAATTGATCTGATTTATTCGTTCCGTGAATACCGGCAACGGTATACACGGACGGAAAGATAAAAACGAAGCGCTTGTGTAGCGCAGAACGGAGTGTTTTATGTTATATATCGGAGTTGATCTCGGAACAAGTGCCGTTAAGCTCCTCCTTATGGAAGGCAACGGCGCGATCAAGAAGATCGTATCAAAAGAATATCCTCTTTTCTTCCCCAATCCCGGCTGGTCGGAGCAGAAGCCCGAAGACTGGTGGACCGGTGTTACCGAGGGTATCAAAGAACTCACCGCTGAGTGTGACAAGTCGCAGGTTGCCGGTATAAGCTTTGGCGGACAGATGCACGGACTTGTTATCCTTGATGATAAGGATAATGTCATCCGTCCCGCAATCCTCTGGAATGACGGACGTACACAGAAGGAGACCGATTATCTCAACAAGACAATCGGTACCGATAAGCTTTCAAAATATACGGCCAATATCGCATTTGCCGGCTTTACCGCACCCAAGATCCTCTGGGTTCGCGACAATGAGCCCGACAACTTCAAGAAGATCTGCAAGATCATGCTCCCGAAGGACTACATCGCATACAAGCTTTCCGGTGTGTTCTGCACTGATGTGTCGGATGCTTCCGGAATGCTTCTTCTTGATGTCAAGAACCGTAAGTGGTCTAAGGAAATGCTTGAGATCTGCGGTATCGGCGAAGACAAGCTTCCCAAGCTTTTCGAGAGCTACGAGACAGTCGGAACGATCCTTCCCGCAGTGGCTAAAGAGCTCGGACTTCCCGAGACGGTTAAGATCGTTGCAGGTGCCGGTGACAACGCGGCCGCAGCGGTAGGAACCGGAACAGTCGGAGACGGAATGTGTAACATTTCTCTCGGAACATCGGGAACAGTATTTATCTCCAGCAAGAAATTCGGTGAGAATGACAACAACGCCATCCACAATTTTGATCATGCAGACGGCAGCTACCATCTTATGGGATGCATGCTTTCCGCAGCATCGTGCAACAAGTGGTTCATGGATGAGATCATCAAGACAAAGGACTATGCGGGAGAGCAGAAGGATATCACAGAAGATATGCTCGGTAACAACAGAGTATTCTTCCTTCCTTACCTTATGGGTGAGCGTTCACCTCACAACAATCCCGACGCGCGCGGTGCATTCATCGGCATGTCGATGGACACAACAAGAGAAGACATGACACTCGCCGTACTTGAGGGTGTTGCTTTCGGTCTCAGGGATTCCGTTGAAGTTGCAAGAAAGCTCGGTATCAAGCTTGAGCGTACAAAGATCTGCGGTGGTGGTGCAAGGTCACCTCTGTGGAGAAAGATCATCGCCACCGTTTTGAACCTCAAGGTTGACATCATCGAGTCAGAGGAAGGTCCCGCACTCGGCGGCGCTATGCTCGCAGCTGTTGCATGCGGTGAGTACGCAAGCGTTGAGGAAGCAGCTAAGAAGATCGTTAAGGTCATCGAC
>JAEEIH010000029.1 GCA_016281275.1 Lachnospiraceae bacterium
CAGAATCTTGAAGGATTCTGTCTCGGCAAGGAACGCTCTCTGCAAGATTTTGAGAACTTCGCGGGTGTATCGTTTAAAAACCGGGAGATCTCCGAGCGTGCATATAAAGGCGATTACGACCCGCGATTTAAAGATTAAAGCTTTCAGGGTCCACTAACTATTATCTGTGACTGTATGTCAACTCTTCAGAAATTGAAGAAGCAACCGGAAAACGGGTAGGTATGGGTGATCCGCCCACGCCTCCTACAACAGTATCCAGACTGTCCTCTTTAATACGGTTACGGATCCGTCCTGCTTCCGACTCGGTAAGCTCCCTGCCCTGCTTCTTATATTCCGCGATAATAGCTTCCGTTGACGGAAGGTTCTCCTCTAAGATTCTGTTCTTCTCTTGTTCTGACATTTTCTGCTCCTCTTTGCAGTCAGTTTTAACCGACTGCGTTTCCTTTACACATACTCAAACGAAGTATTAGGTGCTCTTTGCAGTCAGTTTTAACTGACTGCGTTTCATTTTCACATACTCAAACGAAGTATTAGGTGCTCTTTGCAGTCAGTTTTGACTGACTGCGTTTCCTTTACACATACTCAAACGAAGTATGACTTACCTTTATGTATGATTATACGCAACAATGCTCTTTTTGCCTTGCAATTTTTGTAATCATGCAGCCCGCAACGGCTGTCGTATTGTCTTAAATCCTTGTATTCTCGCTGTATGGATTTCTTTATACAAACATTACCATATAGTGCGGCAAAGTAATCTTTTTGTCCACCCGTCCGAGATTTCCGTTCACAAATTTATATGCGATTGGAGGGTTGTAGTCAGCAATAAAATTATTTAAAGATGTGGTTGACGTATTACCGGCCTTAACCTCAACCGGAACTACACCGCCATCTTTCTCAATCAGGAATTCGAGTTCATGATCGTCATCAGGCTTGTAGTAATATAGTCTGTATCCGTTTTTTACCAATGATTCGGCTATTATGTTTTCGTAAATACCCCCTTTTGCATTCCCTTTAATGGTATTCTCCAGAATAGCGCGTCGCGTTTCAAACCCGTATATGGCACACAGAAGGCCGGTGTCGTTAACATAGAGCTTGAATTGTGTATCTATAGCATTTGCTAAGAGAGGCAGATAAGCCTCAGTAATATTGTAACAAGGGTTAACTGTCGCAGAATCTATCAACCATTGAACGCTATTGGCGTATTTTTTGGATGTGGAACCCTTCTCAACTGTTGAATACTGAAACTTTTTTAATTCTTTTGCCAGCTGCTTGGGAATAGCATCATAACACGATCTTACCTTTTGCTTTTCTGTTCCCTTTGCATGTTTGGAAATGTCGAACCGATAGTCTTCAAGAATACGTTCCTGAATGGCCAGCACTCCGTTAAAATCATGCGTAGCGCAATAATGAGCCACTACTTCCGGCATGCCCCCGACTACAATGTATTCTCTGAACAATTCCTCAAACTTTGAGTTTATAATAGGATCTACTTTTTCTACTCCGTCAAAACACTTTTTTAAATCAGCAATGCTCTCAGCACTATACTTCTCAGCCCATAGAAACTCTTCAAAATCAAGCGGGTACATCGTCAAAAAATCTTCATAGCCGGTAGGAACCGATTCGGGTTCCTCTGCTTCATTATCTCCATTTTCGGCATATGTCAGTCCAAGAAGACTTCCTGATGTAACTATGTCAAATCGCCCATCTTCAGTCAGAAACTTGAGAGATGTTCTGGCATTTCCACAGTTTTGGATCTCATCAAAAAAAATCAGTGTTTTCCCCGGTATAAATCGTATGTTGGGAATTGAAGCAGACATACGCTTATATATATAGTCTGCACTCAAATCGCCGGAAAAAATCGATTTTAATTCATTATGTACAATAAAATTTATTTCTATAAATGAGTCGTATTCATTGTTTCCAAATTCACGTATCAGATATGTCTTTCCAACCTGTCTGGCTCCCTTTATCATCAGACATTTTTTGTTACTGCTGTTTTTCCATTCAAGGAGTTTTTGGTAGGTTTTTCTCTTTAACATCATTATACCCCCCTCTCTCATAAAAAATACTTCATTCCCATGGTCATGTCAAGCAGAAGGAATAAAATCGGAGGCTCGTTTTGCCAAAAAAGGAATAAAATCGGAGGTTTGTTTTGCTCAAAAAGGAATGAAATCGGAGGTTGAATTATCATCATAAAGGGGCTGAATTAGACGCCATAATTGAGTGTTGTTGGTTATTTTACAAATTTCTTATAGTTTTGTCGATCGTCAATTATAAATTCAAGCTTGATTGTTCGTGTATCGCGATAGATTTGGTAAACAGCCCAAAGGTGGCGCCAAATGTGATAAGCCCGATATTTTCTTGGAAGATCTTCAAATCTACCGGTGCCGGCTTCCGGATCCTGTTCCAGGGTATCGAGCATTGCTTCGTAGCTGTCAATCAAATCATTTGCGACACTGACACCGTTGTCCTCTTCGCACTTATCAACCCACGATATTAAAATTTCAGTAGCCTCGGGTGAGATGTCAATTGTAAACTTATACATTATGTCGTGCCCTCAATTCTGCCAGCACATCACGGGCGTTTTTGTCAGGTCTCCCTGCCAATCTTTTTTCTTCAATCTCAACGAGTTTTTCTCTAAGTTCCAATGAACTTTCCCTTTTATCATACGTTTCAATATCCATAACAACAAGATCGCCTTCTCCGTTTTTTGTCAAAAAAACAGGGGACTTGGTAGATTTACATAATTCTGAGATTTCATTATAGTTTTGTCGAATCTTAGCCGATGGTCTGATCAAAGTCTGCATGTTGCACCTCCTCTAATTATACTGTTTTTCCGGATGTATAGCATTTATCTGCTAATATAATATATAAATTCTGCTATATTTACAAGTGCTTTTAAGGCAAAAAAGTATTGATCGAACCGTCAATCGATACTTATACAAACATGGATCCACATTTTTTTCAGCTTTTAATGTGGCAAGTTTCTCATTTTTGTCGGGTAGTATTCCCACTCTTCATACGATATAATCAAGAATACAATCATTTTCAGCAATTATAGAAATAGTTGGAGACGCCGTTATTACAGCGTTTCAGAGGGAGCTCCGTATGATAAATAAACTTCGCGAAACAATAGAATCCTACTTCATCGGCAAGCCCGACGTGGTCGAGAACATGCTGGTGTGTCTGCTTGCAGGCGGACATGTCCTTCTTGAGGATGTGCCGGGTGTCGGCAAGACCACCCTCGCCAAGACGATGGCAGCCGCGCTCGACTGCTCGTTCGGGCGCATCCAGTTTACTCCCGACACACTTCCCGGCGATGTGGTCGGTCTCTCCGTCTTCAATATGAAGACAGGCGAGTTCGAATACCGCGAGGGCGCAGTGATGCGCCAGATCATCCTTGCGGACGAGATCAACCGTACCTCTCCCAAGACTCAGGCTGCCCTCCTCGAAGCAATGGCCGAGGGCCAGGTTTCCGTTGACAGACAGATCTACAAGCTTCCCGAGCCGTTTATGGTCATCGCGACACAGAACCCCGTCGAATTCCTGGGTACCTACCCGCTTCCCGAGGCACAGATCGACAGATTCATGATGAAGCTCTCGATCGGCTACCCCACCAAGGAGATGGAAGAAACACTTGCCCGCAACATGCTCGCCGGCAAAACACTTGCCGATGTTCCGGCAGTCCTGAGCGGTGATGACATCATGAAACTGAGACATGATGCAGCCGCGGTCCATGTAGGCGACCGCGTGCTCGAGTACATTAGCGGTATCATCACCCGCACCAGACAGGAAAAGCGTTTCGCTCTCGGCGCAAGCCCCAGAGCGTTCCTCGACCTCACAAAGGCTTCCCGGGCGAAGGCTCTTCTTGACGGACGCGACTTCGTCAAGCCCGACGACATCAAGGCCGTTGCCCTGAACACTCTGCATCACAGACTTATCCTCACCCCCGAAGCCAAGATAGGACGTGAGGACGTAGACCAGATCCTGCCCTCGCTCATCCTTACCGACGCCGTACCGACGGCCTGATCGTGAGTCCTTGGGGTGAGCCCCTGGGGACGGGGGTTGTGGGTCATCGCCTTCAACAACGCCACTAAGTGTATACTTCATTGAGACGATGACCCACAACCCCCGTCCCCAGGGGCTCACCCATGACAGCAAACAAAACATTGGGAGAAACGATCTATCATGAAAAGAAACCGCCTTATACTACTTGCTTTGTTCGCACTCTCCCTGGTCCTCATTTCGCTGAGGGGCGGGTCACTCAGCTACGGCTTCTTTTTCCTTGTGATCTCGGTGCCGCTTGTTTCCCTCATCTACCTCGTCTATGTTCTGATGACCTTCAAAATCTATCAGGAACCGACATCCCGAACGGTCGTTGCGGGCGAGCCAACTTCCTTCCGCTTCATACTTCGCAACGAAAATATTTTCACATATTCCGGCGTCAGAGTGCTCTTCTACTCCGACTTTTCAAGCATAAGCGGTCTTTCGGACCTCACGGAGTACGAGCTGCAGCCCGGTGACGGCGTGTCACGCGAGACCACGCTCACCTGCCGCTACCGCGGTTCCTACAGCGTCGGCATCAGAGCTGTCCGGATTGAGGACTACTTAAGGCTCTTCTCTCTCTCGTACACCAAGAATCCACTCATCGTCAAAGTCAACCCCAGGATCGTGAGGCTCAAGTCCCTCGCGAGCTTTGATATCGCCCACGTCTCGCCCCGCCGTTCGCAGACCCTCTCATCCGAACGGGATTTCGCGGTGCGCGATTATATCCCCGGCGACAGTATCCGTGACATCCATTGGAAAGCCACAGCCGCGCTCGGCCGCCCTATGGTGCGCAAGCACACAGGCCCCGAGGAACCTTCGGTTGTGATCATCATGGATTCCTTCAGGACAAGCGAGGACGAGCACGTCTTCCTTCCTCTTGAGAACAAGATCCTCGAGACGACACTCGCCCTTTCGCTCTACTTCGTGAACGAGTCCGTGACAGTGCGCGCAGTTTCGTGGCAGAACGGACTCAGCGAGCGCATCCTTGAAGGTGGCGATGCGTTCGACCAGTTCTACACCGATATGTCGGCGTTCGTTTTCAAGCCCGCGGAGGATCCTTCTACGCTTATGACCACAGCCTCGAATGCCCCTTCGCTCCTCGACGCATCACAGGTATATATGGTAGTGAATGAATGTACTCCGCACACTCTTGCCCTTTGCGAGCGGCTCGGAAGGAGCGGGACGCCCGTCACGGTCTGCCTCATAAACGACGACTCCAAGGCGCTTCCGCAGGAAGCACCGCCCCCGCTCACGGATATTATTATGATTCCTACCGAAGGAGAGCTGGAGAAATATCTCTAAAAACTGCACGAATAGCAAAACTATCAAATAACATAGATAACTACTAAATCCAAAAGTAACATTAAGCAGAAGAAATATACAATTCAAAAGAAAAGATTAGTCACAGGACGAAACGATAGATTATAAGAAAGGAGGAAACGCGCATGCTCACTTCAATATTGAGCTCCATGATATACGCTTTGCCCATAAGCGTTATTTGCGCTGCGCAGCTTTTCCCTCTTTTCTGTCCCGAAGACGCTGCAGCGGGTCCGTGGTTCGCTACGGCTGTTTTCCTTGCGGTCTGTGCTTTTTTCAGGCACGGATCGCTTAAAATCCGATTGATCATCGGCGCCGCGATACTTGCGCTGTCCGCCGGTATCTTCTTCGCAGTCGCAGAAGAAGACAGAGCCGGGTTCTTTGCGGAACGCTTATGGATACTGCTCGTTCTTCTCATCATACTTGGAGCGTTTATCGCAGGGGAGCTCCTCTCGGCATTTCGTCTGCTGCGGATCGCGTGCGCCGCGGTCTGCCTCGGTATCATTGTCTTCCTTATCATTCGGGGCAAAGATCCCGGCGCACTCACATGCGCCATGCTCTTTACGATCATTCTTTCGGTGATCATCAGTGAGGTACAGCATTACTGGAAAAAGGAAGGCGAGACCGACGAGCGAAAGCACATGGTCAGCATAATCCCTTTCATCTTCCTCTGCTCTGTTCTTGTGCTTTGCAGTCCCTTCTCGAAGGATCCGTACGGCTGGCCTGTTGCAAACAGGATCTGGCAATTTGCCAAGGACACCTACACAAAGATCAGTCAGTTTTTCTCATCCGACGAAGATTACATGGAGGCAACCATCGGCTTTTCGAGCGGCGCCCCCGGAATCTCCGGGAAGCTGAGCACCGATTCGGCTCCTAAGGAAATGTTCACCGTCAGCTTCACGCGCAAGGAAACTCCTTCACTCAATCTCGGAGCATGCGGCTATAACGAGTTCGACGGTCACAGCTGGAGCAACTCCGCCGGCGAATCGGGGATCGGTCGCAGGCACGCCCTCGACATGATCGAGACACGCGCCGCGCTGATGAATTCCGGTACACGCAACATTACGGATCACCTGCGTTCCGTCGAAGTGACCGTGACTTACTCAAACCTCAACACACGTTACGCGCTTCTTCCCGGAAAATACATGGACGGTCTTTCGCAGGGAGCGCTTCTCGAGACAAAAAACGACCGCGACAACATAGTTTTTGCCGGGAAGCGCGGTCTCGGGACGTCCTACGGCTTCTCCGCCAACATGCTCAACAAGAACCATAAGGAATTCATCGACTTTCTGAACGGGATCCACGGAAGTGTTTCCGAGAATGAGTGGTATGATACCGTTTCAAGCGTGCTGCTCAAGAGAAAAAGCGACTATCCCTACGAAGAATATCTTTCCTATGTACAGAGCATCAGGGAGAATTATTACAGGAATGTCCAAGTTTCACCCGAACTCAGGGAAAGGCTCGACAAGCTCTATGACGGCTGCAACGGCGCTTATGAGAAGATGCTCAGGGTCGAAGCCGTCCTTTCCCGATTCACGTACACGACCTCTCCCGGCTCTATCCCCGAATATGTCGATTCGCCCGAAGGCTTCCTCGACTGGTTCATGCTCGACAATCCCATGGGGTACTGCAGTCATTTTGCAACGGCCATGGTCCTTCTCGCGCGCGCCGAGGGACTGCCCGCACGATATGTCGAAGGCTTTTTTGTCCCTTCCTCTTCGAAAGGCGGAACCACGGTCACCGACCACAACTCACATTCCTGGGCGGAGATCTACTTTGAAGGCTTCGGCTTTATCCCCTTTGATCCCACGCCCGGCTACGCCTCCGCCACAATCTGGCAAACGGCTTCTGAGCGCAGCGCGTACCTCTCCACTCTTTCGAAAGGAAGTCTTGAAGCCTTCACCACGGAATGGGACGATGGTGACGCTTCGGGATCTCAGGTTGAGGAATCGGAACCCGAGGTAAAACAATCACCGGCCCTCATCCTCATTCCGACGCTTATGCTGGCACTCCTGTTTCCTGCCTCGATCCTTCTGTACAGAGAAATTACGAAGAGACGATTTAACAAGCTCACGCTCGCTCAAAAATCTGTCGCGCTCTGTCACGCCAACATGCGCCTCATGCGCTTCCTCGGTGCGAAAATGAATGTCGGCGAAACTCTCCGTGAATTTGCCGAACGCCGGGAGCAGGATTTGCCCGAAGGGCTCACCGACTTTATAACCATATATGAAGAAATCTCCTATTCGGGCAGACCGTTAACCGACGATATGCTCTTCTCCCTCATGCGCGCAAACCGGGATCTCGCCGGATATGCTTCGAAGAAACACCGTGTTGCTTATTTCTTTTACAGTCTTTTCACCGGCTGAGCTTTTGCATTATACCGATTTCATCTGTTTTTTGGGGCACCGCGGTTTCTTACCGCGTTTTCCACGAACTTCTCCGGGTTTTTCCGTGCTTCCCATCCCCGCTTCCCACGAACTTCTCCGGGTTTTTCCGTGCTTCCCATCCCCGCTTTCCCGAACATACCGGCGCATTACCGTGCAAATTCACCCTTTGTAGTTAATACATGTTTATTACACACAGCGTCTATCAAATTTTCGGCATCCGGCAATTAATCAGGACATTGTTTATTTTTCGTGATTTTTCTTCTTTGAAATATTGTATTTTTCTCGACGATATGTTATATTATGGACAATCTTTTATTTAGGAGGTTTCATATGAAGAGAACTATCAAGGGGACTCTTACGATAGCCGTTATCATAATAATCGCAATTGGTATGCTCGTCTGCGCTTCGGTTATAGTTGCCATTGCCGGCAACAATATCAAATCCGGGAAAAAGAACGAGATTCAGCTCAATGCCGATAAATATGCATATTCGATCAATTCCTGGATCGAAAGCGAGAAAGGTCTCAACACCGCCGGCGCAACTGCGCTCTCGGCTCTTTCAAGCGAGGGATATAATAAAGCAAACATTCAGAGCATAGTTACCATCGAATCATCCGAAAGAAGCAACCTCCTGAACCTTTATTACGGGACTGAGGATAAATTCTTCTGTCAGACGGATCCGAACGCGCTTCCTCCCGAGGGTTATGACCCCACCGCGAGAGGCTGGTACAAGGCTGCGAAAGCTGCGGGAAAAACCATCGTCACCGATCCTTACATGGATGTCCTGATCGGTGGCATGTGCATCACCATTGCATCTCCTGTCTATAGGAACGGCGCTCTTGAGGGCGTGCTCGGTGCCGACTTCACCCTCGACTACATTAACGGCGTAATAAACGCTATCCCTTACGAATCCGGTGAGTACGGATTCCTTGTCGATGCGAGCGGAAACTACGTCATCCATGAAAAAGCAGAATTCCTTCCCGGCGATGAGATCGCAACATCGGTTGAGAGCGTTATGCCCGCGCTCAAGCAGATCATCGACAAGCCCGGAAGCGAAATCCTCGATGAGAAGGACTACGACGGAAGCAAAAAATGCTTTGTAACGTCCAACATCGAAAGCTGCAACTGGCTTCTCGGTCTCGCGATGCCCTACTCTAACGTCAACAGCACCGTTGTTGCCATGATCATCATTTCCGTTGTGATCGCTCTTGTGGCCATCGCGCTCGTGGTAGTGATCATGACCGCTCTCATCAGGAAGCAGCTCGCTCCGATGGAAAGGATGAAATCCTTCATTACCGAGAGGATCATCTCCGATGCCGATACCGTTAAGCACTCCTCGGAGGTTAAGCAGATTGCGTACCTCATCGAAGAACTCGAGACACGTTTTGTCAATGCAATGCGTAAGACGATGACCGAGTCTCAGATAATTTCGGAAAAAATGTCCTCTACAAGTGAAAAGATCAGCGATATCAACATTTCTATCGGTCAGATCAACGAGGCGATGCACAGAACCGAAACAGGTATCGAAAGCCAGACCTCAAGCATCAATACCATCGCAGGCATTTGTACCGATGTAACGACAGCATCCGATACATTTGCGAAAGACACCGATGAGATGAACACCAAGACAGACGAGATCATTGAACGTGTTGAGCAGACCATTCCCCAGATACTCACAAACAAGAAGCACGCGGTTGATGTTACAAGTCAGGCAAGCACGCAGCTTGAGGAAGCTCTTAACGGAATCAGGGTTATAGAGCAGATCGGTGAAGTTGCAAATGCGATCAGAAGCATCGCAAGCCAGACCAACCTCCTTGCTCTCAACGCTTCGATCGAGGCTGCAAGAGCCGGTGAGGCGGGACGCGGATTCGCTGTCGTTGCTGACGAGATCAATAACCTCAGTACAACCACCTCGAGCGAGATCGACAAGGTCAACGCCCTTATCGGAACAGTTAACGACAATGTCAACAACCTCGCAAACGCAAGCCGGCAGATCATCAAATTCCTCAACGAGAACGTTCTCACCGATTATGACAATCTCGAGACTCTTGCCAATAATTATATGACCGACGCAACTTATTACAGCGAAGTCAGCAAGGTTCTCGGTAATTGCGCAAAAGATCTCTCCGGTTCCGTTTCAGATATCAACAGAGTTCTTGAGCAGATCTCATCCGCGCAGTCAGAACTCGGAAATGCGGTTCACGATATCTCAAGTAATATGCAGTCAATCACCAGCGCATCTCAAAATATGTCCGGTGAGGCGAGTGACGTCACAGAAAGCATTTCTGCTCTTCGTGAAACAACCGAACACTTTAACATTTGACGATCAGACGGCTTTCGTTTATCGCACAAAAGGAAGGCGCCCTATGGGTTACCTTCCTTTTTTACGTACAAAAAGCAATGAACATCATCTCCGAAGCACCATATCGGGCGTATCTCCAATCCCAAATGGTATGAAAAAAAAGTTCGCAAAAAATTATGTTTTCGAGTCGAGTGGCTTGATTTTCACAAAACGTAATGTTAAAATTACAGAAGATTTTTCATTTCACCCCTTTATGGTTCCATTTTAGGGGTAAGGGTTACTGTGGTGGAGAGATTTTTAATGTATATTGAAGGGAGAAACACAATGAAGCAGAAGAAAACGATCAAGCTGAATACAGCGCTCGTTTTACTGTCGCTCGTACCGGTCGTCGTAACAGCAATCGCACTCGCCATTGTAACGTCAGGCATCACGGTAAACAAGCTTGAAGGAAATGTTCAGGAAGAACTCAGGATTTCTGCAAGAGGTCTTCAGGAATTTTATCAGTACGATCTCGACAACGAGCTCGATCTCGTGGACGGATTCTTGCATTACGAAACCGATTATGTCGATACAATGGGACAGGACGGCGTTGATTATACCATTTTCAAGGGAAATGTCAGATTTGTCACCAACATTAAGGATAAGAACGGCAAACGTATAGAAGGCACAAAAGCCTCAGATGCCGTATGGGCCACATGTAAGGCAGGACAGGAATATTATTCCGACAGTCTCGTTATTGAGGGCGTTCCTTACTATGGCTATTATATCCCTCTTAAGAACTCAAAGGGAGTCCTCGGTATGGCATTTGCCGGGAAGCCGGCAAGCGATATCAAAGCAGCAGAAAACGCCGTGATCTTCTCGGTTATTTCTGTGGGCATCGCCTTTATCGTCGTATTTGCGATCATCGTAATTTTGGTAGCACGCAAGATCGCTGTCCCGATGAAGAAAGTATCGGACGGAATCGTTGTTCTCTCAGGCGGCGACATTTCGGGAAAGATTGAGATTTCCTCGATCATCACCGAAACCACACGACTTATCGATGCTTCTTCCAAGCTTAATGAAGTACTTGCCGATTCCATCGGTAAGATCAGAGGCTGCACAAACAGCATCGTCGAAAGCATTTCATCCACAAATGAACAGACAAGAGCTTCCGCTGATTCAATATCGCAGATCAATACTTCAATGGATGATCTTTCACAGACTACCGTAACGATGGCCGAGAGCGTACAGGACATCAGTTCCGAGATCATCGAGATGGGCAGGATGGTTGAAACCGCCACATCAAGCGCCGACAACCTCAGCAACAATGCCAAAGCCATGAACAACGCCAATACCGAAGCAAGCAATTGCATCGAAAACGTGGTAAAATCTTCCGATAAATCTTCCGAGGCGATCGCCGCTATCATCGACAGAATCAAAGCAACAAATATGGCGGTAGTCAAAATCGACGAAATGGTTAAAATGATCACAGCTATTGCCAACCAAACAAACCTTCTTGCCCTCAACGCTTCCATTGAGGCAGCCAGAGCAGGTGAAGCCGGTCGCGGGTTTGCGGTTGTTGCCGAAGAGATCGGACAGCTCGCCGCACAGAGCAATGAATCCGCAAGAAAGATCGACAGTATTGTGGATGAAATCGGAAAACTGTCCAAGGAATGTGTTGAAGAATCTTCTACTGTCAAGACATTGATCGACGAAGAGAAAGATCTTCTTGCCACGACACTCGATAAATTCAAGGCTCTTGATTCCAACATCAAAGCCTCCGTCAACGAAATCACAGATATCGCCGAGATCACAAAGAAGCTCGAATCCGTTAAGAACAACGTTACCGAAGCTATCAGCGATCTTTCCGCAATATCACAGGAGACGTCCGCTACAAACGAGGAAGTCAGCGCAACCATTGAAGCCGTTTCTGCCAACATGCGTCAGCTTTCGAGCGACAGTGACAGAATGAGCGATGTTGCAGGGGAACTTGCCAACGCGGTTAAATACTTTAAATAAGCTTATTTCCTTATCGTCCGTGAGAGGCTTTTGCCTATCACGGATTCCCCCATACTACCTATAGAACAAGCCCCTTCCGGCAAAACCGGAAGGGGCTTGTTCCTTTTATTCTTGACCGCTTATATTCGGATTTCGGCTTTTCTTCCACCCGGTCGCTTATATCCGGGTACGAGCCTTTCTTCACAACGACCGATTATACGTTGTCTCAGGCTTTCTTTCGTATAAACGACCTGATAAAAAGCAAGGTGCCGATCGTGAGGACTATGCCGAGCGGGATCGAAAGCCATGCGATATCGAGCAGATCGAACAATCCGGCAAAAATGTAAGTTACGAAGGAAATACCCGCAACGGTGAGCGCATAAGGCAGCTGCGTCTCAACGTGATTTATGTGGTTACACTGGGCACCTGCCGACGACATGATCGTCGTATCCGAAATGGGTGAGCAATGATCGCCGCAAACAGCACCCGCAAGGCAGGCCGAAATGCCGACGAAGAACAATGAGCTTGACTCCGGGAATATAAGCGAAACGATTGGGATAAGGATACCGAAGGTCGCCCATGAGGTACCTGTCGAGAATGCGATAACACATGCCACAACAAAGATAACTGCCGGCAGAAGCCATGAGAAGCCGCTCGCATTCTCCATCATGTTCTGAACGAATGCCGATGCTTCAAGAATGCTGTTTGTCATGTTCTTAAGGGACTGAGCAAGAACAAGGATCATAATCGCGGGAACCATTGCCATAAAGCCCTTGGGAATACATTCCATAGCTTCCTTAAAGTTGACGATCCTTCTGATGAGCATATACAGAATGATCACAATGAGCGCAAGGATACATCCCCAGGGAAGTCCCACATATGAATCGGTTGCAGAGAATGCGTCGATGATGTCTCCTTCTCCTCCGAGAGTCTGAAAACCGTTTCTAACGAGACCCCATACACAGAAGACGATCAAAAGCACGATGGCAAGAACGAGATCTATTATCCTGCCGCGGCCTTTCTTCTCAGGTCCGTTCTCTTCAACATCACGACGGTTATGGTCCTGATTGGGGTCAACATCAAGGATGGAAAGGTCGCCCGTTTCCTGAGCCTTGATCTCGAATCCGCTCATCTTACCGTAATCGATTCCGAGAAGAATGATTCCGATGATGAAAACAAATGTAAGGATTGAATAGAAGTTAAAAGGAATCGCTCTGACAAAGAGCTCGATGCCCGAATAATTGTCGCTCTCAACACAGCCCGAAACGGCTGCTGCCCACGACGAAACGGGCGCTATCATACAAACGGGAGCTGCTGTGGCGTCAATGATATATGCAAGCTTTACTCTCGAGATCTTCTTGCTGTCCGTGATCGGCGACATTACGGAACCGACCGTAAGGCAGTTGAAGTAGTCGTCGATAAAGATCAACACGCCGAGAAGAAATGTTGCAAAAAGTGCTCCCGCCTTAGTTTTGATGTGCTTTTGCGCCCATGTACCGAATGCGCGCGACGCGCCCGACTTGTTGATCAGGGCAACGATAATGCCCAGGATTACAAGGAACAGATAAATTCCGGCATTATCCGCAATCGCTGCCGTAAATCCCCCGACCGTGAGTGTATCGACGGTCCCAAGTACCGAACACTCAGCTGCCATAAACGCGCCGAGCAGTACTCCGATGAACAGCGAAGAATACGCTTCCTTTGTGATAAGTGCCAACGCAATTGCTACAAAAGCCGGAAGAAGCGCCCACCCGGTGCCCACAAACGACTCGGTTCCGGTAGCATGCACAATGCTGACCAGAGCGATCACCGCAACAACGACTATCGCAGCGATCCAGATTCTGTTGTTTTTCATATTAACCTCCTCGTGTTTTTATTTTATAACACAACATCTATATTTTAACAGAAAACAGCGTCGGGGCATATGTTTTTTTCTAACAATTTTACCTGCCCGGTGAGAAAATACTTATTCCCCGGAATAACCGAGACCGTGAGCTTTCCGCCGGGTTCCGAAATGCTGTAGGCTACCCGGTCATTCCGTTCTTCCTTTTCGGCAAGGTATACACCCACGGCTGTCGTTCCGCTCGCACAGCTGCTCTCCCTGAACAGAGTCCCCGCTTTCGGAACATAAACGTATGGATCGAGCCTTTTTTCCGCGCTGTAAAAGATCATAAGTCCGAGACTTTCGGCCCGAAGGTCGTCACACCATTTCACCACGGCCTTTTTTGCATCGAGGGGTATCATGCCAAAATCCCCGGAGGTACCCGGATTCCCATCAGATCCGTTGTCATTTCCTGTGATCAAATTCATCTTGAGTTCATAATCCGTACAAATGGTTTCAGATAATTCCGATGTTTCAGTGTGCTCCCGTTGCGAAGATAATTCCGATGTTTCAGTGTGCTCCCGTTGCGAAGAGGACTTCGGTGTTTCCTGCACATCGAATATCACGTGAGTGATTCCTCCGAAATCTACAACCGGTAAGTCGTACTCCTGCCCGTCAATCGAAAGCTTTTTTTTCGCGATCGAAAGCGGTTCGGGCATCTCAACCGTTCCGAGGTACAAGCCGTTTCCAAGCTTTTCCACCCAAACCTTTCTTATTCCTTCCGCTCCCGACGAACTGACATTTACTTCACAAATATCCGAACAAGGCGCCTTCTCGACCCTTCCTGTCTCACGATGCTCTGAAGAAGGAGATTCTTCGACCTTTCTTGCCTCGCAACGATCCCAAGAAGGTGATTCTTCGACCTTTCTTGCCCCACATTGATCCGAGAAATATGTCGCCTCGGATTTTTCACCGTTTAATAGATATTTCGCCGCAAAGAGCACAGCTGCCGACATCGTGGCATTTCCGCAGAATTCTCCTCCCGCCATACCGAGACTTATGTCAGCGACATCTTTTTCATTTCCCTCAAGACAGTTTTCGACCCTCTCTTTTTTGTTCCCTGTAAGACAATTTCTTGCGGTCTCTTTTTCTGTAAGGCAGTTTTCGGCAATCGTAATCTCTTTCTCCTTTATGGAATTGCCGCAACTGACAAAGCCGACCTGTTCGGCGGTCGGCTCTCTTTTCATCAACTCCGAGGCAACCCCGGCACGCATGTCCGCAGGTACATCTCCTTCAACAAGGATCGTGATGTTCCCTGTCGGGTCAAATATGTAATATGATAATTCCACAACGTCCTCTTTCGTTAATTTGATCTGACCATTCTCCAAAACCACATCGATCTTATGATTGTTCGTACCATAAATCCTGCGCTTGTTATCCTAAAAGTTTTTTCACCTTCACGCAGGGTTTCCGGCTCACCTCCATGCAGGGTTTCCTGCTTTCCTTCACGCAAAGTCCGGTGTCCTTACTGCTCGTAGGATTTCAAAAAGCGTTGCGTTCTTTCCTGCTTCGGATTACCGAACACTTCCTCGGGATCTCCTTGCTCGACAATCACTCCACCATCCATAAAGATAACCCGGTTGCTCACCGCTCTTGCGAAGCTCATCTCGTGAGTGACGATCACCATCGTCATGTGCTCTTCCGCGAGCTTTCTGATGATTTTGAGGACCTCGATCGTAAGTTCGGGATCGAGTGCCGATGTGGGCTCATCAAAGAAAAGGATTTCCGGCTTCATAGCAAGCGCACGCGCGATCGCAACCCTCTGCTGTTGTCCTCCCGACAACTGACAGGGATAAGCCTCCGCTTTTTCCTCGAGTCCCATGGTCTTAAGCAGCTCCATCGCCTCCGCCTTAACCTCTTCCGCATTTCGTCCATGTACCTTTACGGGCGCATCCATGATATTCTTGAGGACCGAAAAATGAGGAAACAGATTAAACTGCTGGAACACAAGACCAAAATACTCTTTGACTGTCTTCATCCCTTCCTTCGGAAGGTAGCTCACCTTCCCGCCTTCATCGGTTGAAGCTGCGGTTGTGTCCATATACGTAATGTTTCCGCCGTCTATGGTTTCAAGGAATGTTGCGCAGCGCAAAAGCGTCGATTTTCCCGATCCGGAAGGACCGATTATGCTGACAACCTCGCCATGGTCAACCGCCAGTGAAATATCTTTTAAAACCCCCTGTCCGTCGAAGCTTTTCTGAATGTTTTTCATCTCTAAAACCATAAGTGAAACCTCTCATCCGAAGAAATCATCTTCCGTATAAATGCATAGCGGAACTTATCTCGTACTAATCATTATTTCGGTACAGAATCCCGAAATCCATTCCGTATACGCCATTAGTTATAGTATTTAAGTGCCTTCTCGATGCGCTCCATGCCGAATGCCACGATATAATTTGCTATGAAATAGAACACACCCGCTATTACAAAGGGCATGAAGCTTGTCTGTGATGCCGAGATCTGCTTTGCGATCGAGAAAACTTCCGAATAAGCAAGTGTGTACGCCAGCGATGTGTCCTTTACCAGCGTGATGACCTCATTTGTTATTGAGGGAAGAATGCGCTTAAAAACCTGCGGCATGATGATCCTGAAGAAGGTCTGGGACTTTGAATATCCGAGAACCTCAGCCGCCTCGTACTGTCCCACCGACATCGACTCGATGCCTCCACGGTAGATTTCCGCGAAATAGCAGGCATAGTTAACAACAAATCCGATAATGAGCCCGGGGAATCTCCATCCCCTGATCGACCAGTCGAACAGGTAAAAGGGACCGAAATACCACACCAAAAGCTGGAGCATAAGAGGTGTACCGCGGATTATCGCTATAAACGACTTTGTTATGCTTGAAACGACCTTGTTTTTCGAAGTTCTGAGCAGCATGATCCCCACTCCGAGAGGAAGAGATCCCAGCAATGTCAAGAAAAAGATTCCTATCGTGTTGAGCATCCCCTCACCCATTGTTGCAAGCATTGTTCCGAATGTCATAGTTTTCTCCTCATTGGAAGCGCAATCGGCGCTTCCGTTTCCTCGTCCTATACTTAACCGAAGTACCAAATTTTCTTTGGAAGCAGCGAAGCGCTTCCGTTTCCTCGTCCTATACTTAATCGAAGTACCAAGTTTTCATTGGAAGCGCAATCGGCGCTTCCGTTTCCTGTTCAAAAAAGTACAAAAGGACGTTCCCGGCTCCGCACAGACGTAACCAAGAACGTCCTCTTTATTACTGATTCGCCCGGTTCGCATTTACCGGGTCATAACCCTCTCGTTTATAATTTTTCCGATTAAACACTTCCTGACGTTCCCGACTTACGGGTCAAATATCAGTATGATTGCGATCACTTACCGAGGCAAAGATAATCGTAGATATCGGGGTATTTCTTTCCGATCTTATCGTAGGTTCCGTCCTTAACAAGATCGTCGATCGCTGCATTAACCTTGTCACGAAGCTCCGTATCGCCCTTGCGGAAGCCGATCGCGTACTGCTCGCTGCCGAGAACCTCGTTGAGGAATTTGTAACCCGACTCGTTGCTCATAAGGAACTTTCCGCTTGTAACATCGATAGCGATCGCATCGATAGCGCCTGCCTTAAGATCGTTGAATGCGATGGTGTAGGTTTCATATACATGAAGCTCGCCGAATGTTTTTGCAAGCTTGCCCTGACCCTCTTCCTCATCCTGGAGAAGATCGTATGCCGAGGTTGCTGTCTGAACTCCGACATCCTTGCCTGCGAGATCTGCAAGAGTGTTGATACCGCTGCTTTCAGCAACCATGATCATCTGAGTGTTGTCCGAATAAGCCTTGCTCCAGCAATAGTCGTCCTCTCGACCGTTGATCGTGAAGCCCGACCATATGCAATCGCAGCTGCCTGCGTTAAGCTCTGCGTCCTTTGCGTCCCAGTTAAAGGGAACAGATTCATACTTCCATCCGAGATGCTCGCAGACTGCCTGCGCAAATTCCACATCGAATCCCCCAACCGAACCGTCATCGTTACGATACGAATAAGGCGGATAATCAAGATCGAATCCGTGCTTAAATGTAACCTCTTCCTTCTTGCCGCAAGCCGCAAGTGAGAGGATCATCACTGTCACAAGTATGATTGCCGATACTTTTTTCATTTCAATTACCTTTCTTTCTTCCTATTTTCCGTGTTATCACACTACCATGCTACTATACTACAATCCGGCTGAAAATAAAAGTCTTAACGTCTCCCTTTTTACCTTCATTTTTACGATTGCGGCGTTCGCTTTCTGCCGGTACGAAGGCTTCCCTCTCTGTTACGTCTCGATTTCGCTGCGCTCCGTCCCCTGTTCGTCCCCCTTGTCGAAAATCTCCACCTTTTCCGCCGGTATGTACTTAAGGAGCGTCTTCTCCATGTCAAAAAGGCTGAGCGGTTTTGTCAGGTAATCGGCGAATCCGAGCTTGAGCATTTTTTCGCGCGCTCCCACGAGAGCATTGGCCGTGATCGCAAGTACAGGGGTTATCGCTGTCTTTTCCGGGTATCTCCGTTGAAGCTCTTTGAGCGTTTCTACTCCGTCCATATTCGGCATACGCTGGTCGAGTAGAACCAGATCGTACGAATTCTCCCCAAACAATTTGATGCACTCCTGCCCGCTTATCGCGGTATCTATCATCATTTCGTTTCTTTTTAAGAGTTCCTCGATAACCTGAAGGTTCATGGGCGTATCGTCGACGATCAGTATCCTTGCGTCGGGAGCTATGAACGACGCCGATTTTTTGATCATGGTCGACGAGCAGCCGGTGTTATTGTGTTCAGAAAAATCACCTATGGGCGTGGGATCCCATATGCCCTGCGTGATCTCGAACGAGAATGTCGAACCTTTGCCGTAGGTGCTCTTTACTGAAACGCTGCTGCCCATAAGCTCCAGAATGCTCTGCGTGATGGGCAGACCGAGTCCCGATCCCTCGATGTTTCGCGTCTTGTGGATATCGAGCCTTTCAAATGCGGAATAAAGCTTATCGATCTCTTCCTCGCGGATTCCGATACCCGTGTCTTCCACCTCAACCCTGAGACGGGCTTTGTAGTTATCCTTCGTTACCAGAAGAACCCTGAAGATCACCTTGCCGATTTCCGTATATTTGACGGCATTGGAAAGAAGGTTTATGATCACTTGCTTCACCTTCTGTTCATCGCCCGCAAGTCCATCCGGAATATCCGGATCGACCACCGTTTCCAGTTTGAGACCTTTTTCCTCCGCCCTGAAGCGCATCATCATACACATTGTGGAAATAAGTTCGGAAAGTGAGTACTCATAACCCATGAGTTCCATTTTTCCCGCTTCTATCTTCGAAAAATCAAGAATATCGTTTATGATCCCGAGCAGAATTTCGCCCTCTTTCGCGATGTTTTCCGAATAGCTCTGCACCTGAGGATTGTCCGATTCTCGATGTATCAGCTCATTCATTCCGAGAATCCCCGTTATGGGCGTCCGTATCTCATGCGACATGTTCGACACAAATTCGGTCTTCATCCTGTTCAGGTTTTTCTGGCGATGCAAGTCGCGGATAATAAGAACCAGGATTGTCAAAACGATCAGGATTATTATGATTGAAAAATGTAATGTATAATCACGAACCATATCAGAAAATGTGTACTGATAAAGACCTCCCGAATACCTATAAGAAATGCTCTCGGCATATTCCTTTCCGAGCATGTTGACGCCGCGGTTTAAGAGCTTTAAGAGTCCCTCGTTTCCGATCTTTATGCCGAAGCTGCGATCATCGTTTTTGGTTGACTGTATGAGTTTCAGACCGTCATATTTGCTGTTTCGCAGAATGTCGTTGGCTCGCAGTCCGTTCAGGGTCGTGGCCGTTGCCTTCCCCGAAAGCACAGCCTTCAGACACTCATCGATGGATTCGTACAGTGTGATCTCGGCATCGGGGAAATAGGTGCGGATATAATAATCCTGCATCCTGTTGTTTTTGTTTACCGCAAAATGCTTTACGGTATCAGCGGTGTAATCGCCCTTATAAACAAGATCCGTGGTTGCGGACGCTACCGCGTTCGACTGGTATATCCCACTTTCCTCGGAATAATAGAGTCCGCCGCCCACAGGAAATGCGGCGTTAATATTCCCGTCGCGAACGGCAGCTATCATCTCGTCGTAACTCTCGTATCCGACATAGCTGACGCTGAGGCTTCTGATATTCATTTCTTCAAGCATTTCGGGGATGATATCCTTGATGATGCCCGTCACGCTTCCGTCTTCATCTTTGGCGCTGTATGGAAGATAATTATCGAGATAGCCGATGACAAGGTCGTCGTGCTCAGAAATCCAATCCTTTTCTTCGCGCGAGAAAGTATGGCTCAACACGCTTGATTGGTAATATTTGCTTCGCAGAAGGGCAAGATAAGTCGGTTCTTCCGTTTCAAGCTCTGACTGTGCGATATTGAGTTCCTTGAGCAGATCATCCCTCCGGATATTAACGCCCATAAAATAGTCCGATTTACTGAAAGTGCAAACCACCTCCGTGTGGTCGCGACCGCGCGCTCCGTCACCCTCGGCAGCCATAATACTGATATTTTGCGCGTCAAATGCCGCAAACATCGACTCCGAATCCTCAAATTCCACGATGTCCGCCACTATATTGTTGCGATCGAGAAAGCTTTTCAGTTCGTCGGAAATATTGCTCTTCAAAACTGCTATTTTTTTGTTGTTCAGGGATTGAATGTCTGAATCGACGGTGTCATCCGCTTCATGCTTGAGAAGCACCATCACTTCATTTCCCATCGGCAATTCGGGAAATCCGATGATCCCGGCGCGGTCCTCCTTCTTCGCAAGTCCCGCAAGCAAATCTATCTCACCGTCGATCAATTTTTGATACAGTTCATTAAAACCGCCGTAAATATATTCATAATCCCAGCCCGTATATTCGGAGAGCTTGCGATAGTATTCATATGCGTAACCGTTTTTGACCTGCCCCTCGCCGGCACCTTCCTGAAAAACTTCGTTTTCATAATAACCGACTCGAACAGTCCGTGTGCTTCCGTTATCGGCAAAAAACGGCAGAGCCGGACCTGTAAAAACGGTTACAATCATTAAGACAATGACCGGAATTATTAGATGTTTCTTTATTTTCACTACTTTTCTCCTCAGAAGCGGCTTATTGAATATGGTCCACAACCCCCGTCCCCATGGACCATGCTTTGTGGTCCAATCCCCGTGGGGCGTCGTGGGTTCATCACGCGAACCAGCGGTCGCGCTCAGCGACGGAGCCGTCGCGTTTTATCGTGAAGGAATTTTGATTATCCTTAAGCATGTCGGGTGTGCAGCCGAAAAGCAGTCCGTTCGCGGTGAACAAACTCATGTCGATGCTCACGTTATCGAGCGAGATTGTTGCTTCCCTGCTCCTGCAGCCCACGCCCGTCACGGTATTTCCCTCGCCCGTCAGCAGTATTCGGCTGTGTCTGCAGTCTATCAGAAGCCTGCCCTGTTCAGCTCCGATCTCCACGATATTCCACCCCTTAAGAGACACATCGACCGTACTGTCGTTGACGTATATACCGCCGCTCGTTCTTTCAAGCGAACCTATGCCGGTGACTCTGCTGCCCGATCCGAAGATCCGGAGCAACGTGTTCTTTATGTGCGTATCCTGCTCGCCGAACATCGATCCGACCATGGCTCCCTTATCAACCCTGACATCGATCGAAATGTCCATGTCGCTGATATAAACAGGCGTCTTATCCTGATAAGAGCCGATGCAAACACAGTTCGATGCGGCGCAGACGCTCTTAAACACTCCGCTGCGAAGGTCGATCGCTCTCTCGGCCGCGGATGATTTGCCACCGATACAAACACAGTTTTCTCCGCTGATAACTATCTCAAGAGTGCCCGTCATTTCGGATAAGATCCTTCCGAAAGCACTGTTGTGCTCATTTCCTATGCCGTACGCATTTGTGAATGTCGGCTTTATCGAAAGGATACCGCTGCCCTCAAGCTTCAGTTCGGTACTCTCGGGCACACGGATGCCGTTTCCCGTCAGAACATTGAAGCCTTGCAGGTTAAGCGTCAGCGTTGCGCCCTTGCCAATATCGATACAAGGTGTGGCATCGACATCGCCTATATTGACATTTCGGATCGTGAGCCTGCAATTCGAATGATCCTTGACCCGTATCGAAAGAGCCGAGGTAAATTCGGGATTTCCGACAAGCGTCACGTCCCCGCCGGAAAGCAGAATGACATTGTATTTTTCAAGTGAAAGATCGACAAGCGAAAGGTCGCCCTCATCCTTGGCAATAAAGACCTTTTGTCTTGAATTATTGGCAACCATATCGAGGTTCGCCCTGCTGATGTCATCACGCAGCTGCGCCGGCAAAGCCTGCAGCAGCACCGGCGCCGGTCTCGCCGTAAAATAACCCTGCACGAGATCGATCCCCATGCAGATGACGGCATTCAGCTCTTCAAGAGTTTCAACTCCCTCCGCAAGAGCCTGAAATCCGTTGTCATGCGCGAACTGGATTATCGTATTGACAAAATGCTGTTTTCTCGGATCAAGATGAAGCTCCGAGATAAGCGACCTGTCGATCTTGACATAATTGGGCAGGAATTTCAGCAGATTAGTAACGTTCGAGTATCCGGTTCCGAAGTCATCCACCGCAACCTGAATACCGTATTCTTTGGTTCTGCGACCAAGCATCTCAATGGTATTCTCTTCCATGTCGGTCTCTTCGGTAACCTCTATGACCACTCTTTCAAAAAGCCCGGAATATTTGTCGGCAAGCGACCTAAATTCCTCTTCGGAAAGATAATGACCCGGGATGCTGTTAATAAACACCTTGCGGTCTCCTATCTCATCCTTAAGCTCCGCCATCTTCTTCATGACATTGAAGAGTGTCGCTCTTTCAACATCGCTGAGCCTATTCTCCTCGGTCGCGATCTTAAGAAGCGTGAGCGGTGAAATCCCGTACTTTTCAGGCATGCGCATGAGCGCTTCATAGCCGATAATATCGCCTGTCTTGGCGGAAACGATTGGTTGAAAGTGGTAATCTATGTCGTTGTTATCGAGAATCCTGTTTACCGCGTTTCTGAGTTCCGGCACATTTTCACCGGCGCGCATCGCCGAATAGCGGCTTTGCGGATTGGAATCAATGATTTCCCTGCTCCTTGCCATCATTGCGACAAGGACATCCTCGGGGCTCATATCCGCGCCGGCGGACACTGTCATGGTCGAAATGGTCGGGTTGATCGTGTATTCCTTCGAAGAAAGCCTGTTATATTTATCAAAGCGGAAAGTCAGCTCCTCCTTGATTGAATTGGCGGTCGTAACGCCATCGTCATCGACCACAGCCACGATCAGGTACGCGTCATCGGAAATCTTCACACAAACCGCACGCCCACGCAAAACATCGGCAATGATCCTTGCACTCGTGTTAATGATCCCATCGGACTCAGACTGCTCCCAAAGCTCGCTGATACGCTTAAAGTCTATGAGTTTAACACTCAGCAAAACCAGGCTTTTTTTCTCAACCGAAGTCAAAGCCAACATGTTCGTGATGAAGTTATAAAGAACACTGCGATTTAGAAATCCCGTCATCGGATCGATCGAGTCCGATACTGCCGCTACCGAATTCTGCGTGGTGTTTTTTCCCATGTTTCCGCCTTTCTGTATTATATGCGCCGTATCAAAAGATCAACTGTAGATAATGCATATGTTAGCATATATTTGCGCTTCGTTCAATTAATACTACTTACGGTAACTGTGATCGAAGAATTATTTATCATGTTTTCGATATCGCGCTTTATATCATATCGTATAAGGGTCTGATGTACTACCTTAAGAAGCCCTCCTCTTATCACAGTTCTCTTTCGTAACAAATAAAATCCTGGTCGTACATATGGCACTCACCGACATTACGAAACCCGAACACGGCGTAGCAGCGTATTGCCTTCACATTGTGTTTGTTTACCAATATGTGCAATCCCCTAAAGCCCCGCCTTTTGAGTTCCTCCATGGCGAATCCGAATATGATCCTTCCGAGTCCCTTGCCCTGCTCTTCGGGCCAAACCGCAACACGTGCAAGCTCACCCTCGGGTCTTAACGAATCGTTCCAACACGTCAGCTTATCGACATCCTCGTCCTCCTCGAGAGAGATCGCCGCCTTGATCCTGCCGCCTTCCTTAAGAACATACAGAGCATCCCTCTTAAGGTCGAAGTCGATCGTTTCGTCTGACGGATAATGCTCGTTCCATGAGCAGTATTCCTGCCCCTTCTGCGCCTCATAAAGCGCCCTGATCTCGCTTCGGTCCGCTTCCGTCGCAAGAACGGTTTCATAGTTCTTCATGTTTGTCTCCAGTTTCTGTCATCTCAAATGACCCCCGGGGACGGGGGTTGTGGGTCATTAAGCATTTACTTTTTTGAATATTTCGTGCCTCTACCGGTCCCAAATTTAACAACATAGTTTGCCTCCACCAGAACATTCAAAGTTCTAACTGTTTTATCTTTGCTCCAATCAAGCTTTTCTGCTATTTCACTGCTACTATAACGCATTTCACCGTTTAACAACTCCAGCATTTTATTTTCATCTGATGTAACAGACATTGTTGCCGATATTGAGGGCAGCGTAACCGTAATTGAATTATCTTTTATTTCAAACCGTGGCTTTTTGGGGCAATCTCTGTATGCATCTATAATTCGTTTAATTCCTGTCCCAAACATTTCAATATAATGTAATCTAAAGAATACATTTCCCAATACAGGATTTCTTAATGTTGAGATATTACCGTGTAAATATTCATCTTCGTTTATTCCAATCGGTAATCCGCCGGGTGAAGAAATCTCGATCTTATCCTCAAACATCGATATTCTGATATTTGCATTTACATCCCATGTTCTATGCACTAATGCATTTGCAACTGCCTCACGAAATGCTTTTTCAGGCACCTTTTCAATCAATACTCTATCAGCACCTTTAATCTGCTCATATTGATAGTATCTTCTATACATGGTAAGAGCCTTATCATACTGTGCGATTACAGACATATGTATTAAACTTTCTCGATCGAGTATTTCATCAATGGAATTTCCAAAACGAGCAATATCGATTCCGGAAAAATTATTTTTATCAGCCAATAATGAAGCAGCATTATTGAGCTGTCCCTCTTTTGTATAAAGCCCTAAAGTCCTAAGTGTATCGTCAGTAACTTCTTTTACTCCTAACTTATCAATAAGACTTTTCTCAAGCTCATTGAAAGTCATATCCTTATCCTCATTAACCAATGATTCAAAGTATAAGTTATTACCTTCAAGTGTAAGACGCTTTAATTCAATCCGGTCAACCTCAACAGAAGCTGTGTCACTTCTTCGATATGCTTTTCCTTTGTAAAGATATGGCTTATATCTTCCCTCATTTATATCTAATGTTATAACATTATTTAATCTATTAATTGAAAGGGCATAATCAGGCTTAGGTGAAATGGAGTCATTAATTTTGTTTTCAATATCGAGACATTTCTGATCCGGATCATCTATACCAATAACCGCTCCATCATCAGCAACTCCGAACAATATTTTTCCTGTTCCAAAATTAGAAAAAGCACTAACTGTTTTTAAAAATGAATTTGTCACTTCTGATTTATATTCCAGTGTTTTTGATTCCTTCATTATCAATTCCTCCTGAATTCCATTACAACATTATCATAAGACAAGAGCGACGCAAATGCAACGTATTTTTTTTCGTTGCATTTGCGTCGCATTTCCCGTTCCCGGTGGACCATCCATCATATCAAAAAAGAGATTCACAGTGCTTGTCACCAAGGTGGTCCATTCGTGTTAAAGGTACACGGTACCCATGTCACTGTCTGCTCGCTCTGTCCTTTGGTCAGAACGGTTCGTAAGCCTTGCCCTCGAGGATGTCCGCGATCCTCTCGGAGGCATGACCGTCGCCGTAGGGATTGCAGGCCTTGCTCATCTTTTCGTATTCCGCTTTGTTTTCAAGAAGTTCTTTGAATGCTTTATAGATGGTCTCCTCATCGGTTCCGACCAACCTCAGGGTCCCTGCCTTGATCCCCTCGGGGCGCTCGGTCGTGTCACGCATCACGAGCACAGGAACGCCGTAGCTCGGGCATTCTTCCTGGATCCCACCGGAATCGGTAAGGCACAGATAAGCCCTGCTCTCAAAGTTGTGGCAGTCGAAGACCTCGATCGGATCGATAATGTGGATCCTCTCACATCCATCAAGCTCTGCCTTTGCCGCCTCCCTGACCACGGGATTCATGTGGATCGGATAAACGGCCTTGCAGTCCTCATGCTCGTCAAGAACACGTCTGATAGCCCTGAACATGTTGTGCATGGGGGCTCCGAGGTTTTCACGTCTGTGGGCTGTGATAAAGATCAGCTTGCAATCGCCGACCCATTCAAGCTCGGGATGTGTATAGTCGGGACGGACAGTGTGCGCCATAGCGTCAATGACCGTGTTCCCCGTGATATAAATACTCTCCGGTTTCTTTCCCTCTTTCAGGAGGTTGGATGCCGCAAGCTGAGTCGGAGCGAAATTATAGGCGCTCACGATGCCGACCGCCTCCCTGTTGAACTCCTCAGGGTACGGGCTGTAGATGTTGTAGGTGCGCAGACCCGCCTCGACATGAGCTACCGGGATCTGCAGATAAAAGGCTGCAAGCGCCGTCACAAAGGTCGTACTTGTGTCGCCGTGAACAAGCACGATGTCGGGCTTAACCTCCTCAAGAACTGCTTTGACGCCGGTCAGAACATTGACGGTTATATCAAAAAGCGTCTGTCGTTCCTTCATGATATTAAGATCGTAGTCCGGCACGATCCCAAAGGTCGTAAGCACCTGATCGAGCATCTGACGGTGCTGTGCCGAAACGCAGACAAATGTCTCAAGCGTCTCTCTTTTTTTGCACTCAAGGATGAGTGGCGCCATCTTAATGGCTTCCGGTCTTGTTCCGAATACAAATAATAATCTCTTCATAATCTGTCCCTGCTTCCATGCTTATGCAGTCATGGTTTTTTGTCCGTTCCTTCGTATACTAAAACATCTTTCCGGTTTTCACAATAATAATTTAAGTAAAAAGCCGTACTAAGAATAACACCCTGTATAATACACAATTTTAGGGTATTGAAAAAAAAAGGCATTTCCAATAACATGGGATATGTGTATTTTTCGGAGCCCCTCAAGAGGGATCCGGTAGGGAAGGGATATAAACATGAACTGGACTGTTGTAATTCAGACAATAGGCTTTATTCTTATTGTCCTTTATCTGTTCTGCGGACTCGATGATGTGATCTGGTTCGTAGTGTCAAGAATAGTCGGACTGATCCGTCACTGCACGACCACCGACGATAACCTGAGTTTCGAAAAGCTTCGTAACACTCCCCCGAAAATGCTTGCCATCTCGATCGCTGCCTGGCATGAGTCCGGCGTTATCGGTAACGTTATCGCCAATTTTATCAACACAGCCGATTATCCCAAGTCTATGTATCACCTTTTTGTGGGTGTTTATCCGAACGACCCCGAAACCATCGAGGCAGTCGAGGAA